>JASFRY010000431.1:0-4448 GCA_050114675.1 Gemmatimonadota bacterium
GGCTGGATCCCTCACTCCTGACCGGCGTCCTGGAAGCCCGCCGATGGCGACGCGTCGGGCAGGTCTCGAGCCGCCGCTTCCGGCTCCGCTCCCTGGGAAGGGTGGCCGTCCTCCTGGAGGCCGACGTACATCGGCAGGGACGCCGCTGGGGGGCGTGGGGAATCTGGGTGGGGCTCGCGCTGGCGCAGTACGCCGTCGCAGTGACCGTCCCTGCCGTCGCGGGCCTCCTGCATCTCGTCCTGGCCTACGCCGCCGCCAACCGCCTTACGGCCGGGCTCCGCACCGTGGCCCGGGCGCCGGGGCTGAGGCGAGCTCTGGGCGGCGGCGAGACGCAGCTTCGGCTCGTCCATCTGGTCGTGCCGGCCCTGGGCACGGCGCTCTGGTGGCTGATCACGGTTCCCGCCGGGGACCCGCTGACCCCGGCGGCCAGCTTCGTCCTGCTGGCGGGGATCGTGGCGGCGGCGTACCGGGCGGCCACCCGGCCGCCCATGAGCTACGGCGGTGCCGTCGTGGAGAGTCCCCTGGGGCTCATCCCCGTCGATCTGGTGGTTCAGCTCGCCCGAGGGCCCGATCTCCTGGGCGCCGTCATCGTTCTGCGGGCGCTTCTGGTCCGGTGAGGCCGAGGCGTAGCCGCCTCAGACCTTCAGGACCAGCAGGTTCCACACGTGGAGCTGCCAGATGAACGTGACCATGACAACGCCCAGCACGGTATACGCCCATCGTGCGACCCGGGAACCCCGCCCGCTCACCCAGGTGATCACCACGAACACCAGCGTGAGGCCGGTGAGCGCCACCCCCAGGGCCGGGAGCCACCGGACCAGGCGCAGCCCCTCCACGTGGCCCATGGCGATCTGGTTCGGGTCCGACAGCGTCACGGCCATGGCCACGGCGAACCCCAGGTAGACGAGGGCACCCAGCCACCCCACGAGTCGGGCGATCCCCGGCACGGGATCCTCGGGCGAGACCCCGTGGCGCCAGCGAAACCACGTCATCACCGGGATCGCGATGAGCGTGAGGAGGAACACCGCCCCCGCCAGGATGCCCAGCACCTCATGGAGGATGGGGTTCTCGGACCAGGGCACGCGCTCGAACGACGCATAGGGGGCGTCGCCCAGGAACATGTGGGTGATGTCCCCGTCCTCGTTCTGCCTGAACGCGATGGTCCGGTCGCTGTGGGCCGCCCTGAACGTCAGGGGCGACACCTCAATCCAGATCCTGTCGTCGCCCAGCCGCATGGCCAGGGCGGTGTCCCCCGAGCTCGACACCTTCACGGTGGAGAGGGCCATGATCTTGGTGAAGTCGGTGTGGGAGAACCGGTTGACCCGAAACCGCCCGGTGAAGCGGTCGACCCTCGATGCGAAGTCGTCCGGCGCGCGGATCGCCGGAGGCTCTCCCGTATCGAAGTAGCGCTTCAGGAACGCATCCACGAAGGCACCCGGACTCGCGCCGTCGGTGTTCACCGACACGAATACGCCGAGCCCCCGATCCGGAAGGAGGGAGAGCTGGGAGTGGAACCAGAAGGTGTCGCCTCCGTGGCCGATGATGTGCAGGCCGTGGCGGCTCAGGTCCGCAAAGCCGTGGAGGAAGGGGTCCACGTTGGGCGCGTTGCTGAAGAGCGCGCTCTGCATCTCCCGCGCCGTAGCCTCCTCGAGGATGCGCGAGTCGCCCAGCCGGCCCAGCTGGAGGTGGGCGAGCATGAAGCGGGCCATGTCGGTTGCGGTGGAGCTGCAGGCCCCCACCGCCCCCAGGGGGACGAGCTCGAAGGCCTCGGCCGGAGCACCGCCCCGCCCGTACCCCTCCGACATGTCCGGCGCCAGGGCGGCGGGCAGCGGCTGGCGGAACGTGGTATGGGTCATGCCGAGGGGATCGAGAATGTGCCGCTGGATGTAGTCGATCCAGTTCTCGCCCGAGACGTCCTGCACCACCTGCATGGCCAGGGCCGTGCCGTGGTTGGAGTACGACGTCACGTCTCCCGGAGGTCGGACCCGCGCCGGCAGCTGCTCCTGGAGCACCTGCTCCATGGGCTCCAGCGCCGACGTGTCGGTGGCGAACAGCCCTACGACGTGGTCCTCGAACCCCGCGGAGTGGGTCATGAGGTCGGCCAGCGTCACGGGCCGGTCATAGGTCGCCGGTACCTGGATGTCCTTCAGGTAGGTGTTCACGTCCTGGTGGAGGTCCAGGCGGCCCTGCTCCACGAGCTGCATCACGGACGTCCAGACGAAGAGCTTGGAGATGGATCCGATCCGGAAGAGGGTGCGGTCCGCCTCCACCGGCTCGCGCGCGTCCACGTCGGCCCATCCGTATCCCTTGGCGAAGACGAGCCGCCCGTCGTGGACGATGGACACGGTGGCCCCGGCCACGTGGTCGGCGTCGAGGCGGGCCGCCATCCAGCCGTCGATCCACGCCGCCAGGGCGGCGGAGTCGGGCGGCAGGGGCGCGGCAGCGAGGGGTTCCTCTTGCTCCATCGAGGTTGCCTGAGCGGCGGAATCAGTCGCGGCCTGGGCCGCGACCCCACGCGCCGGGAGAGGAAGGAGGAACCCGAGGGCTGCAGTGAGCGCGAGGCGGGATGGAGTCATGATGAGGCGTCCTTTGCGAGATGAGGTGACACTACCTCAATCCGGCACCCGATGCACGGGGGCGGCCCTTCGCGCCACGATAGCGGAGCGCGGCCGAGGCGTGATACTCTTGAGAGGAGACCTTCGCGGGACTGCGGCTATCCGGAGGAGGTTGTCATGGATTCATCGTCTCACGACGAGGCCCCGGCGCCCCGCGTGCCCATCTACGAGCGGCGCGTCTGGAAGTGGGTGCTGATCCCCGCCGCGGTGCTCCTGGTCCTGATCCTGCTCGGCCTCGCTTTCACGCCGAACTACTGGCGCTTCTGACGGGACGGGACGCAGGGCCGACGACGTGGCCGGCCCCGACCTGCTCCCCCCGCCGTCAGCCGCGCCGCAGCTCGTAGAGCGGGTGCACCATGCCGGTGCCTTCGAAGTACTCGTCGCGGAGGTGGGTGAACCCCAGCTTCTCGAGCACCTTCCTCGAGGCGTGGTTGGCAGGGTTGTGCCCTGCCAGCAGGGATCCGAGGCCCAGGACTTCGAAGGCGTATCGCACCACGGCCTTTCCGGCCTCGGTGGCGTAGCCGCTCCCCCAGGACACCCGCCGGAGGTGGAAGCCCATCTCGAACCGCCCCGGCTCCGGCGGATAGACCTTCAGGCCGGCGCAGCCCACGAAATCGTCGGTGTCCAGGAGGAAGAACGGCCAGTACTGGACCCCGTGCTCCTCCCTGTGCCGCATCTCCAGCTCGAGGCGCTCCCGGACCTGGTCGTGCGTGAGGCCCCCGCGCTTGTCGATGAGGGCCATGACGTCGGCGTCGCCCCACAGGCTCACGGCCAACGCGAGGTCTTCGGGGCGCCAGGCCCGGAACCCCAGGCGCGCCGTGCTCATGAAGTACGGGGACGCGGCAGGGCTCATTTCCCTCGCAGTGCCGCGGTTAGGGTCCGGTCGAGGGCGGCGGCGAAGGCCCGCTTCTCGGAGGCGCCGTAGGGCTTGGGGCCGCCGGTCTCCACCCCGGTGCTCCGCAGCGCGTCCATGAAGTCCCGGATGGACAGGCGCTCGCCGATGTTGGCCTCGTCGTACTCCTGGCCCCGGGGGTCCAGGACCACGACGCCCTTCTCCACCAGGTCCGCGGCCAGGGGGATGTCGGCGGTGACGGCCACGTCGCCGGCGGAGGCATGCTCGGCGATGTGCCGGTCGGCTTCGTCGGGACCACCCCGGACCCACACGGTACGCACCCAGGGGTTGTTCAGCGGCGTGGGGAGACGTTGGTTCGCCACCAACACCGCCGGGAGCTCCAACCGCTTGGCGGCCCGGAACACGATCTCCTTCACGTCGCGGGGCGCGGCGTCGGCATCCACCCAGAGGGTGAGGTGAGGTGCTGTGTCGTCGGGGCTCATGCCGGCATCCGAGGCTGGGGAATCCTGGTGGGCCCCAAGGCAGCGGATCCCCGGGTCTGCCACCCGGTCCGATACCCGTCGGGGATCGGGGCCGGCGACGCCGCATCGCGCCGCCGGCCCGCAGGACTCGTCACCCCCTCTCGCCCTATCGGATGGGCTCGCCCTTGCGCACCTGGGGCACGCCGTTCTCCATCCAGTCGGGCTCGGGCCCACCCATAAGATAGTGGTCGAAGAACTGCTTCATGCGGATCTGGAAGTCGATCTGGTTGGGCTTCTTGGACAGGTGGTGCGGCTCGCCCGGATACGACAGCAGGATCACCTTCTTGCCAAGCCGACGCGCCGCGGCGTAGAGCTCGAGCCCCTGGTGCCAGTCCACGGCGTTGTCTGCCGTGCCGTGGAGGATCATGAATGGCGTGGTGATGTTCGGCGCGTTGAAGAGGGCCGACTGCTCCTCGTACAGGTCGGTGTGGTTCCACGGGTTGACGTTCTCGCCCATGC
>JASFRY010000432.1:0-4447 GCA_050114675.1 Gemmatimonadota bacterium
GAGGAGGATGCTGATGCTCTCCACCGATGGCAGCTTGCCCAGGGCCTCCAGGATCCGGTGGCGCACCTCGTCGACCTGCTCCGACTCCAGGGCCCTGCCCAACGCCGACACGGCGCCGGTGGACCCTGCCTGGCCCAGGGCGAAGGCCGCGTCACGCCGCACCGCCGCGACGCTGTCCGAAAGGGCGCGGATGAGGGCCGGAACGGCCAGGCGGGATTGCACCGAGCCGAGGGCGAACGCGGCTCGTGCCCGCACGTCGGGGCGGTCTGCCGACAGGCGCTCCCCGAGGCCGTCGGCGTCCCGGGCCACCTGGAGGTCGACCACACGTTGAAGCTCGGGGTCGCCCAGCAGCCCGTCGGAAGGACGGTGGTCCGGCGTCGGCGTCCGGATCCCCTCCTGCCCGCAGGCCGCGCTCAGGAGGAGGGACACGAGGGCGGCGGTCGCCCACCCCGGGCGGCAACGTGGGTAGCTCATGGGTGAAAACCTCGTGGGTCCGGGAGGGCGGCTCAAGCGCCCGGGGTCCATCCGTGGACGATGGCCGCCGAACGCCAGACCATGTCGGCGGACTGGAGGACCTTGGCACGCAGCCGTGGCGGCAGGTCCGGCCGGTCGGAGAGGAACGCCCGGACGGTCTCCGCCGCCTCCACCTGGTTGTGGCCTCCCAGCGTGGCGTCGAGCCAGCGGCCCGGGAAGAAGATGTCGCCGGTGCGCTGGATCTCCTCGATCATGTCCAGCGCGGGACGGACGGTCTCCAGCGCGCTCTCGGCCCGCAGCGGATGGTGCAGGTTGTCCAGGCCCTCGAGCACCCACGGCTCCCGGGCCCGGTTCGCCGGATCCGACAGGGAGCGGAAGAAGGCGAGGCGCACCTGGGGATCGGCGTCCAGGGAGGGCCGCACGAAGGCGAAGCGCGCCTTGCGGTCGGGGTTGGTGATGCGGGCTTCCTGGCGGTCCAGGATGTCTGCCCAGCCATCCACCTCGCGCAGCGCCAGCGCCGACGCCAGAGCCGTCTGGTTGCTCTCTGAGAGCGGCAGGCCCGGGAGCTTCTCCTCCCCCGCCCACAGGCGCCGAAGCCGGGCCACCGCGCCGTCGGTGAGCGCGACCCTGCGATACGCGCCGAAGTACGCCGACCGGGCCGTAGCGGGGAGCGAGCCGGTGACGCCGCGCCACAGTGCCGCCTCCACCTCGGGAGCCCGGCGCGCCCGCTCCTCGGCGGGGAGGAGCTGCCAGTACGCCGTGGTCGCGTACCCCAGGATCCTGCTGATGTCCTGCTCCACGTCCTCGGTGGCCAGCGCCGTGAGGGCCTCGTCCAGGAAGGCACCAGGCGCCATGCGCTGCTCCAGCACCTGGTCCCAAAGCGTGACCCAGGTGGCGCCCCGGACCAGCCCCGTGGGCAGCTCGTGCACGTGGCCCCCCAGGTAGTCCAGGCTCTCGGGGTCCAGGAGGAACAGCCCGTACTCCAGACCCGAGCCGTTGGGAAGGACGTAGCGGAGCTCCCCGTGGTCGATGCCTGCGATGCGCACCGGGTCGGCGCCCATCTCCACGGTGACCGTGGTGTCACCGGAGGCGCGTCCCAGGAGCACGTGGAGCGTCTCGGGCCACACGCGCCCCTTCCCCTCCGGGTCGGACTCCCGCAGCATGACGTCGCCGTCCTCCCGGGTCACCGTCACCGTGGGCCGGCCGGGCTCCTCCACCCAGACGTGGCTCCACGCCTTCAGGTCCTCGGGGGACGTGGCGTCCAGCACGTCGATGAGGTCGGGCCACGTCGCGTTTCCGTACTCGTGGGCCTTCAGGTACGTGCGCAGGCCGTCGCGGAAGGTGTCCTCTCCCACCCGGGCCTCCAGGTGCCGCATGACGATGGGCGCCTTCTGGTAGATGATGGCGCCGTAGAGCGTGCCGGCCTCGCGCAGGTTCTCCAGGGGCTGCCGGATGGGGTTGGCTCCCTCGGTGCGGTCCACGCCGTACGCCGCCGGGAAGTGGGCCATGAGGAAGCGGAGATCGTGGTCCACGTCGGGGAACGAAGGATGCACGATCTTCGCGGCCATGAAGTTGGCGAAGACCTCCTTCATCCACACGTCGTCGAACCAGTTCATGGTGACCAGGTCACCGAACCACATGTGGGTCGTCTCGTGGGAGATGACGCTGGCCCGTCCCAGGATCTGGGACTGGGTGGCCGTCTCGTCCAGCATGAGGCCCGAAGCGTTGTAGAGGATGCCGCCGGGGTGCTCCATGCCGCCGTACTGGAACGACGGGATGAGGACGAACGCGAACTTCTTGAAGGGATAGGGGATCCCGGTGTACTCCTCGAGCCAGGCCAGCGCCTTGCCGTGGAGCTGGAAGATGGCGTCGCGGTTCCGGGCCACCTTGGCGCTGTCCGTCTCCCGGTGGAACATCCGCATGGGACGGCCGTCCACCGTCGCCTCCTCGACCCTGAAATTCCCGGCGGCGAAGGCGAAGAGGTAGGTGGGGATGGGACGCGTCTCCTCGAAAGACAGCGTCGCCCGATCCGACTCGCGCGCCTCGTCGGTCACCGGCCCGTTGGCCACCGCCTGCCAGGTGGCGGGAAGGTGCAGCGTCCACGCCACCCTGGCTTTGAGGTTGGGCTGGTCGAAGACGGGAAGGCTGAAGTGGGCCCGGTCCGGCACGAAGAGCGTGTACATGAAGTCCTCGTGACGGTTCAGGGCATCGTCTCCCGCCGTGTACGCCAGCGTCACCGTGTTCTCTCCGGCCTGGAGGAAGGAGGCCGGGATCACCACGTGGTCGTTCACCCCCTGCCAGGTCGCGCTGGTGTCGTTCACGGTCACCGACCGGACACGCTCCCGGGGATCCTTGAAGTCCAGCACCAGGTCGAAACCGTGGGGGTCCTGCCACTTGAAACGCACCTGGCTGGTGCCCTGGATGGGGTCGGACGGGTTCGCGGGGATGTCCAGGTCGATCCGGTATGCCAGATCCGAGAGCGTGGCCCTGCGGTGGTCCGCGAGCTCCCGGGGGATGCCCAGATCCGTGGGTGGCGGGGTGGGCTGCTCGCAGCCGAGGGCGAGGACGAGACCGCAGGCGGAGACGATCACGGAGCGGGATGCACGGAACGGCATGGGTGTCTCGGGAACGATGGGGATCGCCGGCGCGCCGGGGCGCGCCGTACGGACCCCGCTATTGTGCGGGTGTCAGAGGATGCCGTCCAGATAGAGCTCCAGGCGGAATCCCCGAGGAGACCGCAGCCCCCACGCGCCGTCCATGCGGATGAGCCCGTCCACCAGGGAGATCCCTGCCCCGGCCGAGTAGAGGGCGTCGTCCCAACGCACCGCGGCCCGGTCTCCGGCCCACGCCACGTCGGAGAAGAGGGAAAGGGTGCCGAAGGAGAAGAGGCGCCCCACCTCGGCTCGTCCTCGCCCGAAGGAGGTCCCGGTGAGCGTGCGGGGTGCGTAGCCGCGGAGCGTCGCGGCCCCGCCCATCAGCCAGAGCCGCTGCGGAGGCGGATCCCCCCAGCTCGTCCCGGCCGCACCCACCAGCCCTACCCTGAGGTCGCCGGGCAGCGGGACGGCGAGACGCCCCGTGGCCGAGGTCCTGGCGTAGTGGAAGTCCCCGCCGGCCGCCTGGACCGTCACGTCGACACCGCCCTGGAGCGAACGGGGATCCGTACCCCACCAGGGGGAGAGGTCTACCCTCGCACCGAGCTCCCACCCCTCCTGGGCCGTCAGGTTGTCCCGGAACGAGGCGTCGTCGCGCGCCAGGTGCCAGAAGGAGAAGTCGGTCCACGGCCTCACCGGCTGCTCATATTCGCCGTACGCCCGGACCCGGAAGGAGCGTCGCTCCGCGGAAGGCGGTGTCCATTCGAGCCACGTGCCGGTGCGCCGGTAGTAGTCGCCGTCGTCTCGCCCGAAGAGGAGGGCGGTCAGGCTGTTCCCGAGCTGCAGGTGGCGCGCGTCGGCGTCCACCGCGGCCAGCTCGTGGAAGACGCTCCAGGTGAAGCGGTGCTCCAGGGTCTCCCGGGTGACGTCCAGTCGGGCTTCAGGATGGAGATCCCCCGAGCCCAGCCGCACCGTGGCCGTCAGCGAGAGCGGCCCCAGCGGCGTGGAGGGGCGAATCTGGCCCCGGGCGCCGAGCGACAGGCCCTCCACCCGGTTGTAGCGCACCAGGTCCGGCCGCTGGAGCCCCCACCGGAAGGTGTAGGGCGTGACGGCCGGCGGCGGCGACGGGAGGGTGGCGAGCCCCCGGGTCATCTCCTGGATCTCGCCGGGAGAGATGAATCCGGGCTCCTCCTGCCAGATGGGCGGGGGGAGCTCGGGGCTGGTGGAGAGGACGTCGCGATCCGCCGGCACGAGATAGCGCACCGTGCGCCGTCCCCGGGGGCTCCAGTGGGACGTCCGACTGGGGAGCATGACATAGGTGACCGTGTCGCCACCGAGGCCGCTGCCGATCTGCTCCAACGCCCGCTGCGCGGCCCAGCGGG
>JASFRY010000433.1:0-4443 GCA_050114675.1 Gemmatimonadota bacterium
GGGCGCTCCGCCCGCAGGAGCCCCAGGGCGTCTTCACGCCCGTCCGCCGCAA
Organism: Gemmatimonadota bacterium; assembly: GCA_050114675.1. Classification (GTDB taxonomy): domain Bacteria; phylum Gemmatimonadota; class Gemmatimonadetes; order Longimicrobiales; family Gaopeijiaceae; genus SZUA-318. The sequence continues at coordinate 53 of JASFRY010000433.1, forward strand.
CGTGGGGATCTTCACCATGCGCGGTGGGACCATCGGCTGGCTTGTGAACCCCGACGCGGTAGTAGCGGTGGACAGCCAGTTCCCCGACGAGGCCAAGGTGTGCATCGCCGGGCTCAACGCGCGGTCCGGGAGCCGCCCCGTGGACTGCCTCATCAACACGCATCACCACGGTGACCACACCGGCGGCAACATCTCCTTCCGCGGTGTGGCGAAGTCGGTCGTCGCCCAGACGAAGGCGGCGGAGCACATGCACGACCCGCCGGGCGGGGAGCCGCCCGAGGACCAGCTCTACCCCGACGTCACCTTCGACACCTCCTGGGCCACCGACGCCGGCGACGAGAAGGTCACGGCCCGCCACTACGGCCGCGCGCACACCAGCGGTGACATCACCATCACCTTCGAGCAGGCCAACGTGGTCCACATGGGCGACCTGGTCTTCCACCGCCGACACCCGGTGGTGGACCGGGCGGCGGGCGCCACCATGCAGGGATGGGCCCAGGTGCTGGACGCCGTGGTGGCCGATCATCCCAAGGACACCGTCTACATCTTCGGCCACGCTGCGCCAGGGCTTCCGCCGGTCGGGACCTTCACCGACCTCCTGCGCTTCCGCGACTACCTGAGCGCGGTGATCAACTTCGCCGGCGCGAAGATCCGGGCGGGACACTCCCCGGAGGAGGTCCTGGCCATGCGCGATCCTCTGTCCGGCTTCGAGGAGTACGGCCCCTTCCGGCAGCAGGGCGCTCGCGAGGCGTTGACCTGTGCGGTGCAGGAGGTGACGCAGGGGGCGTAGACCCTTCCCCCGCTCGAGAAGCTGGCTCCTCTCGGGATGCGAGGACACATTCGGAGCTCGCGGTTTCGGGTGGTGGGGAACTCAACCGGGGAAGGTCCCATGGTCCGTCGTCTCGCAGGCGCCCTCGCCGGCGCCATGGTGCTCGTGTCCGTTTCGCTTCCACTGGCAGCGCAGGAGTCGAAGAAGCCCGAGGACCCCGAGCAGGAAGGGCTCCCTCTGGAGGTCGCGCGACACCTGCGCTACACCGCCACCGAAGGCTCGTGGATGTCGGTGGACGTGAGCCCCGACGGGCAGACGGTGGTCTTCGACCATCTGGGCGACCTGTTCACCGTGCCCCTCACCGGCGGCCACGCCACCCGGCTCACGCGCGGCATGGGCCTGGACGCCCAGCCCCGCTTCAGCCCCGACGGGACGCACGTGGTGTTCACATCGGACCGGGACGGCGGCGAGAACCTGTGGATCCTCGCCGTGGACCTGAGTGACACGGTGCAGGTCACGAAGGGGAAGCACGACCGGTACGTGAGCCCAGAGTGGACCCCCGACGGCCAGTACATCGTGGCCACCAAGGGCTCGAAGCTGCACCTGTGGCACCGGAGTGGCGGGGCGGGCGTTGAGCTCGTGAAGGAACCCCCCGCGCTGCGCACCGTCGGTGCCGCCTTCGGTCCCGACCCCCGCTACGTCTGGTTCAGCGGTCGCCTGGCACAAGGGAGCCTGTACAACAACGGCCTGGACCTGTACCAGCTCGCCGTCTACGACCGGGATACGGGGGAGATCTCGTCCCGGTCGGACCGATGGGGCGGCGGCTTCCGCCCCACCCTGTCGCCCGACGGCGGCTGGCTCGTGTATGGGTCGCGCCACGTGGCTGACACCGGGCTCCGTATCCGGGACCTGGCGTCGGGCGAGGAACGCTGGCTCGCATGGCCCGTGCAGCGTGACGACCAGGAGTCGTCCGCCCAGCGCGACGTCTATCCGGGGATGAGCTTCACCCCCGACTCCCGTGAGGTGGTGGCCACCTACGGCGGGAAGATCTGGCGCATCCCGGTGGACGGGAGCGCACCGCTGGAGGTGCCCTTCCAGGTCGACGTGGACCTCCCGCTGGGTCCCCTCGTGGACTTCTCGTATCGGGTGCCCGACTCGGCCACCTTCATCGCCAAGCAGATCCGTGACGCCGTGCCCTCCCCCGACGGCGGCCGCGTGGCGTTCACGGTCCTCTCGGAGCTGTATGTGATGGACTGGCCCGACGGCACGCCCCGGCGCCTGGCCCGGGGCCTGGCCGACGTGCAGCAGCATCCAACGTGGTCCCCCGACGGGGCGTGGATCGCCTTCGCTGCATGGACCGACGGCGAAGGAGGCCACCTGTACAGGACGCGCGCCGACGGTCGGGGCTCTCCTCAGCGCCTCACTCCCGCGCCGGCGCTGTATCTGGAGCCCAAGTGGTCCCCCGACGGCCGGCGCATCCTGGCCGAGCGGGACTCGGACCGGGACTACCAGGAGGCGATCCAGCGGGGCATCCTGGGCGAGCCCACGGACCTGGTGTGGGTGCCGGCCGAAGGGGGCGACGTTACGGTGGTGGCGCCCACCGCCGGCCTTGCGTCCTTCCACTTCACCCGCGACCCGGACCGGATCTGGGCGTACAGCAGCCGAGACGGGCTCGTGTCCATGCGCTGGGACGGCACCGACCGTCGGGCGTACGTGAAGGTGCGGGGACGCACGGCCTCCGGCGGGAGCCAGGGACAGAACGCGTCGGCCATCCTCATGGCGCCGGTCGGGGACCAGGCCCTCGTGCAGATCGTCAACGACCTGTACGTGGTCACCGTGCCCTACGTGGGCGGTGAGACGCCCACCATCTCGGTGTCCAACCCCACCAACGCCCAGTTCCCGGCCCGGAAGCTCACCACCGTCGGCGGCCAGTTCCCGGCGTGGGGCGCCGACGGGCACACCGTGCATTGGTCCATCGGCAACGCCCACGTCGTCTACGACCTGGACGCAGCCCAGGCCTTCGACGACAGCGTCGCCGCCGCCGCGCGCACCGGGGCCGACAGCGCGACGGCGGCCGACACCACCGCCGCGGAAGCGGACACGGCGAAGGCCGACACGAAGCGGTACGAGCCGGTCGAGCGCCGCATCGAGATCGCGTATCCCAGGGACATCCCCCACGGCGTGGCGGTGCTCCGGGGAGCGCGCATCGTCACCATGCGGGGCGACGAGGTCATCGAGGACGGCGTGATCGTGGTGCGTGACAACCGCATCGAGGCGGTGGGTCCGCGGGGAAGCGTGTCCGTGCCCGCCGGCGCCGACGTCATCGACGTCTCGGGGCGGACCATCATCCCCGGCTTCGTGGACACCCACGCCCACCTCAGGCCGGCGTACGTGTACCACCGCACACAGCCGTGGTCCTTCGCCGCCAACCTGGCGTATGGCGTCACGACCAGCCGGGACCCCCAGACGGCCACCACCGACTTCTTCACCTACGAGGATCTGGTGAGGGCGGGCCGTGCGCTGGGCCCACGCATCTACTCGACCGGTCCGGGCGTCTTCAGCAGCGAGAACGTGGAGAGCCTGGACCACGCCCGGGACGTGCTCGAGCGCTACTCGGCATACTACGACACCAAGACGCTGAAGATGTACGGCGCCGGGAACCGCCAACAGCGCCAGTGGATCGTCCAGGCCGCCCGTGAGCTCCGGCTCATGCCCACGACCGAGGGGGGACTCGACCTGGAGGCGAACCTCACCATGGCACAGGATGGGTACGCCGGCACGGAGCACACGCTGCCCGGCTTTCCCCACCATGACGACATCGTGCAGCTCCTGGCGGCGTCGCAGATGGCCAACACCCCCACGCTCCTGGTGATGTACGGTGGGCCCTGGGCGGAGAACTGGTTCTACGCCCACGAGCGGGTCTTCGAGGACGAGAAGCTCCGCACCTTCACCCCCTTCGAGGACGTGCAGCAGCGCACGCTGCGCCGGCCCGGGCCCACGGGGGCCGGGAGCAACGGATGGTTCCACGAGAACCAATATCCCTTCCCTATCGTGGCCGACTTCATCGACCGCGTCGTGGAGGCCGGGGGACGGAGCGGTGTGGGGAGCCACGGCCAGCTCCAGGGTCTGGGGTACCACTGGGAGCTCTGGGCCCTGGGGATGGGGCCGGACATGACGCCCTTCGAGGCCCTGCGCATCGCCACCATCGTCGGTGCCAGCGCCCTGGGCCTGGATGAGGACGTGGGCTCGCTGGAGCCGGGCAAGCTCGCCGATCTGCTCATCCTGCGAGGCAATCCCCTCGACGACCTGCGCAACAGCAACACCATCGACCGTGTGATGAAGAACGGACGCATCTACGACGGGGACACCCTGGACGAGGTGTGGCCGCGGCAGCACCGGGCGGGGCCGTTCTATTGGCAGGAGGATCCGGCCACGCCGTCCCCGTCGGCGGGGATCCGGTAGCGGGTGTGGGCCAACTGAGAACGCCTCCTGGATGCGATCTACATCGGAAGCCAAGGGGCCGGGGAGGTGGATACGGGTCCTGTTTCGCGTCAAGTTGGGGTGCGACGATTCGCCACCGACTCGTGCTCGGCCTGGCCTCCCTCTGGAGACGCCCCTGCCC
>JASFRY010000434.1:0-4438 GCA_050114675.1 Gemmatimonadota bacterium
GGCCGTGAGCACGAAGCCGGCGTCCGCCAGGAGCATGAGGGCGGAGTGGAGCGTCCGCCGGGTCCGGCCCTCGGGGTCCTTCCATGCTTCGATGGCGTTGAGCCCTCCGGTCACGGTATTCACCGCGAACAGCCCGGCGATGCTGCCCGCCAGGACTCTGTGGATCCCGCGCAGGTTCCCGCTCTCTCCCTGGTTCATGAGCTTCTGCCCCACCACGTACTCGCTGACGAAGAGGGGGAGCGTCAGGTAGCTCGCCCATTTGTGGATGGTCAGCCGAGTGAAGTACGCGTCGCTGTACTCGATGAGCTGGGGCGTGTCGGCTGATGCGTCGTCTCCGGCTGCCGCCTGGGCGGCGAGACCGAATCCGGAGGCGTGGACCCTCGAGTCGATGTCGAAGAGGGTGATCCCTCTCGCCGGCGCGCCGGGGGGAGTGGTCAGAGCCACGTGGGCAGCCGTGGGCCTGAGAAGCGCAGCGGTCGAGAGGGAATCACCGGAGACGACGTCGGGTGTCGCGGCCATGGTGGCGACGACTGCGAGGGTGAACAGCATCGGTTGGCGTTCTCCTGGGATGGCTCTCGCGGGTTGTCGGTGACGCCCGGAGGGAAGGGCAAGGGGCGGGCCAGGAGCGTGGGAGGCCCGAAAACCCAGTCGTGGCGCGGCTTTTCTCCGTTCCGGACCTTCCGGGAGAGCCCGGCCCATCACGCAATGCGCTGCACGGTCGGCGCCAGGTCTTGCACGGGCTCTGCGCCGCCTTGCTGCTGCGGCCGGCGCGAGGCAGGTTGTCCCCGAACCGGTGCGTCCCTCCCGCACCCTTCCCGCATCCGAGAGGCTCCCATGGATTCCTCCAAGCCCCCAAAGGCGTCCGTTGCTCGACGCGACTTCGTCAAGCTGTCCGGTCTGGGCGCCGCCGCCCTCGCCACAGGCTCGTGTGCTCCCGGTGATGCACCCCAGAGACCGGAGGAAGCGGAGGCATCAGGCTCCGACGCCTGGTGGACCCGCGTCACCTTCGAGCTGGAGGAAGTGCCCATCTCCACGCTCCAGGACGAGACGGCGTCGGGGCGGTGGAGTGCCCAGGAGATCACGCGCCTCTACCTGGAGCGCATCGATCAGCTCGACCGGCAGGGTCCCCGACTCCGGTCCGTCATCGAGACGAATCCCGACGCTCTGGAGATCGCCGCGGCGCTGGACGACGAGCGCGCCCGGGGGGAGGTGCGGGGGCCGCTCCACGGGGTGCCCATCCTGGTGAAGGACAACGTGGACACGGCGGACAAGATGGTCACCGCCGCCGGCTCCCTGGCCCTGGAAGGCCATCATCCCCAGCAGGACAGCGGCGTCGCGGCCCGGCTCCGGGACGCCGGAGCCATCATCCTGGGGAAGGCCAACCTGTCGGAGTGGGCCAACTTCCGCTCCACCAGCTCGTCCTCGGGTTGGAGCGGGCGCGGCGGCCAGTGTGCCAACGCCTTCGCCCTGGACCGGAACCCGTGCGGCTCATCCTCGGGATCGGGCGCCTCCGTGTCGGCCAACTTCTGCGCGGCCGCCATCGGAACGGAGACCAACGGCTCCATCGTGTGCCCGTCCTCCATCAACGGGGTGGTGGGCATCAAGCCCACGGTGGGCCTGGTGAGCCGGGCGGGGATCATTCCCATCTCCCACACCCAGGACACGGCCGGACCCATGGCGCGCACGGTGGCCGACGCCGCGGCCGTGCTGGGTGCCCTCACCGGGGTGGACCCCCGGGACGGGGCCACCGAGGCGTCGAACGGCCACGCGTATGGCGACTACCTCCAGTTCCTGGACCGGGAGGGGCTCCGCGGGGCCCGAATCGGCGTGGAGCGGAGCTTCTTCGGCAGCGATGCCCGGGTCGACGACCTCATGGAGGATGCCATCCGCACCATGGCCGACGCCGGCGCCACCATCGTGGACCCGGCGAACCTGGCCACCCGGCGCGAGATCGGTCGGCCCAGCTACCAGGTGCTCCTGTACGAGTTCAAGGCGGACCTCGATGCCTACCTCCAGGAGCACGGTGCACCCAACGGCATGGGCAGCCTCGCCGACCTCATCGCCTTCAACGAGGCCAACGCGGACCGGGAGATGCCCTTTTTCGGACAGGAGATCTTCGAGGCCGCCCAGGCCAAGGGCGACCTTTCGAGCCCCGAGTACCTGGAGGCACTGGAGACGGCGCGGCGCCTTTCCCGGGACGAGGGCATCGACGCCCTCATGGAGGAGCACAGCCTCGACGCCATCGTGGCCCCCACGTCGAAGACGGCATGGGTCATCGACCTCCTGAACCGCGGAGGCGAGAGCGGGGGCGCCTCGGGACCGGCGGCCATTGCCGGCTACCCCAGCGTCACCGTGCCCAACGGCTATGTCCTGGGCATGCCCGTGGGGATCCTCTTCTTCGGCCGGGCGTGGAGCGAGCCCACGCTGCTCAAGATCGCCTACGCCTACGAGCAGGCCAGCAAGCACCGTCGCGCCGCGAGGATGGTGCCCACGCTGAACCTGCGCAACGCCGTGATGTAGGCTCCGGGACCCGGCCCTGAGAAGCGGCTCCGGCTCCGCAGCCCGGCCTGGAGCGGGCGTGGGGCCGGGGCCGCCCCACGTGTAGGGGTTCTCCCCACGTCCCGTCATGGCCCCTGCCCGATGGCGGGGGGTGGCGCTGGGCCCACCTTTCAGGGACGGATCCTGCCCGCCGTGCTCCAATCCTCGCCATCCCTCCGCCGGAACCTGTCCGGGCGTGTGCCGAGTGCGGCCGTCCTCCATCCCATCCTGAGAGTGAGCCATGAGACCTGTGCTAGGGCTCGTGCTTCTGGGCGTGGCGGCCTCGGCAGTCCTCGCGACGCCGTCCGAGCCGGCAGCGGCCCAGGAGCCCCAGGGGATCTTCCCCTTCGAGTACCGGCGCGTGGACCTGGACAACGGGTTCCGCGCCTACCTGATCCACGCCGGCGCCCCGGGGCAGATCGCGTACCTGAGCGTGGTGCGCACCGGCGCCCGGGACGAGGTGGAGCCGGGCCGCTCCGGCTACGCCCACTTCTTCGAGCACATGATGTTCCGGGGCACGAAGAAGTACCCCAACTACGACGGCATCACCGAGAAGCTGGGGGCCTTCCGCAACGCCAACACGAGCAACGACCGCACGGCCTACTACGTGGTGGCCAACACCGAGTACCTGGACCAGGTCATGGACCTGGAGTCGGACCGCTTCAAGAACCTGGACTACTCGGAGGAGGGCTTCCGGACGGAAGCCGGGGCCATCCTCGGCGAATACCAGCAGGGGGCGTACAGCGCCTACTCCATGCTGGATCGGGCGGTGCGGGAGACGGCGTTCCAGCGCCATACCTACCGGCACCAGACCATCGGGCTCGAGGCGGACGTGCGGAGCATGCCCGAGGGCTACGAGTATTCCCGTGGCTTCTTCCACCGCTTCTACCGGCCCGAGAACGTGGTGCTGCTCCTGGTGGGGGACATGGATTTCGACGAGACCGAGGCCATGATCCACCGCTACTACGACGACTGGGCCCCGGGATACGAGGCGCCCGCGATTCCGGCCGAAGCGCCGCAGAAGGCCCCGCGCACCGACACGGTCCGGTACGGGGGGCGCACGCTGCCCATGCTCTCCTACAACTGGAAGTCGCCGGCGTGGAGTCCCACCGACAAGTCGGCCGTGGCGACCGAGGTCCTGGGTCGCGTGGCCTTCGGTCCCAACTCGGAGGTCTATCGGCGCCTGGTGATCCAGGAGCAGCGCCTGCAGGGCCTCGGTGCCGGCTTCGGGCTGGATCGTGACCCTTCCCTGGTGAGCCTCACGGCCATGGTGAAGGACCCCGCCGACCTGGACGCCATCCGTGCCGAGCTGGACGCGGCGGTGGCCCGGGCCCGGGAGGAGCTGGTGGACGACAAGCTCCTGGCCGATACCAAGAGCGCCATGAAGTACGGCTACCTCATGCGTCTCGAGACCGCGCAGAACGTCGCGTTCTCCCTCATCGCGCCCGTGGTCAACACCGGCTCGCTGGAGGCGGTGAACGACTACTACCGCACCCTCGATGCGCTCACACCCGAGGACATCCGCCAAGCGGCCCGGACGGTCCTGATGGACAGCGGCCTCACCCGGGTGACCCTTCTGCAGGGGGAGGGCTGACCATGAAGACCACGACGCTTATGGCCGCGCTGGCCCTGGCCGTCTGCGCCGCGCCGGCGTGCACGGGTGACGCTTCGCCCGAGGGCACCCTCACGCTGGCCGAGCCGGGCTCGCCCTTCGTCTCGTTCAACATCTGGGTCAAGGCGGGCTCCCAGAACGACCCCGCCGGAAAGGAGGGACTGGCCTTCCTCACGGCCGAGATGCTCTCCGACGGAGGGACCCGGCAGGACTCCTACCAGGCCATCATCGAGAAGCTCTACCCCATGGCCGCCGGCTACGGCGCCTCGGTGGACAAGGAGATGACGG
>JASFRY010000435.1:0-4438 GCA_050114675.1 Gemmatimonadota bacterium
CTCGTCGCGGGAATCGATGCCCAGGGCGACGCCCCCCGCTTCGGTCTTATGCGGGATCTTCGGCGAGACCACCTTCATGGCCACGGCCGTGCGCATCCCCTCCACCGCGGCGGCCGCCTCGTCCGGGGTGGTGCACAGCGCCGCCGGAGGAAAAGGCACGCCCACGTCCCGGAGGAGCGCCCGGGCTTCGGGCTCGGTGAGGGTGTCCCGCCCCTCCCGCCGTGCCCGGGCGAGCCCGGTGTCGGCCTCCAGGGTGCGGAGGCGCGTGCCCGCCCCCGGCGCCACGGCCTCGGGATCCCCCCCGGGCTTCCACCCCGGGGTGGCCAGCACGTGGCCCCGGATCCACACCTCTCCGATGCACCGGCACGCCACGTCCAGCGACTCCACCACCGGGACGTGCGCCTCCCCCAGGGTCACCAGCGGTGCGCTCCGGTGGGAGGCATACATGGAGTGGACCACCAGCGGCTTTCCCCGGAGCGCCATGCTGGCGGCCATGGCCGCAGCCGCGGCGTCCTCCGCTTCGGTGAGCTCGGTGGCGAAGCGGATTCCGTAGCCGCCGAAGAGGCCCACCAGCAGCACACCCCCCACGGCCGGGTCGGTGGCCAGGGCCTCCACCGCGCGGGCGAACACCACCGGGTCGGCGTCGGCGGCGCCGGCGAGGTCCACCGGGTTCGTCACGGCGGCGGCCCGTCCCAGGACCGTCCGGAGCGTCTCCCGGGTGGCGTCGGACAGACGGGCCAGGGGGACGTCCATGTCCGCCAGGGCGTCGGCGGCCAGCGTGCCCTGTCCCCCTCCGTCGGAGAGGATGGCGATCCCGGTCCCCACCGCCGCCGCCGGCTGGGTGGCCAGCGTCTCGGCCAGGTGGAGGAGGTCGTCGGTGCGCCGCACCTCCACCACGTCGGCCTGGCGGAGCCCGGCCCGGAGCCGCTCGTACTCGCCGGCCACGGCGCCGGTGTGGGAGCGGGCCGCCGCCCTTCCCGGCGCCGAGCGCCCCCCCTTGAGCACGAGGACGGGCTTCACCCGCGACACGCGGGCCGCCACCTGGAGGAAGGCCCGGGCATCGCGGAAGCCCTCCACGTAGCAGACGATGGCCCGGGTGGCGGCGTGGCGCCCAAGGAAGTCAAGGTACTCGTGGAAGCGGAGGTCCAGCTCGTTCCCCACGCCCACGCACACGGCGATCCCTTCATGGGAGCGGGCGGTGACCTCGTTCATGAGGGCCAGCGCCATGTTGCCCGACTGCACCAGGAGCGACAGCGAGCCCGGGCGCACGCCACGGGCACCGATGAGGTTGAGGCCCAGTGGGAGGTTCAGGATGCCCGAGGTGTTGGGCCCCACCACCCGGGTCCCGTACCGGCGGGCCGCGGCCAGGAGCCGCTCCTCCAGCGCCGCGCCCTCCTCCCCCGACTCCCGAAAGCCCACGGCCAGGACCACGGCCCCGCGGGTCCCGCGGCGGCCGCACGCCTCCACCGCGTCGGGGACGGTGGCCGCCGGCGTGCAGATGAGGGCCAGGTCGGGCGCTTCCGGGAGCGCTTCCACCGACGTCCACACGGTCTGGCCCAGGATCTCCCCGCCCCTGGGGTTCACGGGATAGACGGCGCCGGCGAACCCCGACTCCCGCAGCGCCTGGAGCACCTGGAAGCCGCGCTTCTTCGGATCCGCGGACGCGCCGACCACCGCCACCGAGCGGGGCTGGAGCACGGGGTCCAGGGGGTGCGGGAGGCCCGGGCTCTCTCCCCCGGCCGCGCTCGCCGTCACCTCTCCGGTCCTCTCCTCCATGGGATCACGCACCGGTGAACCGCGGAGGACGCTTCTCGTGGAACGCCTCCACGCCCTCCTGCCAGTCGCGGGTGCCGAAGATCTCCTCCAGGGCCCGGGCTTCCAGCTCCAGGGCCTTCCGCCGGGACAGCGTTCCCGCGGGCCCGATGAGCCGCTTGGCCCAGGCCAGGGAGCGAGGGGCCTTCTCGGCCAGGCGCCGCGCCAGCGCCATGGAGACGTCCAGCACCTGGTCGCCGGGGACGGCGCGGCTGGCCACCCCCATGTCGGCGGCCTCCCGCCCCAGGAAGAAGTCCCCCAGGTAGACCAGCTCCCGGGCCTTCAGCACGCCCACCCGCTCGGCCAGGGTGTAGACGGTGCCACCGCCGATGAACGTCCCCAGCGAGATCTCGGGGAAACGGAGCTTGGCGTCCTCGGCCACCACCATGAAGTCCGACGACAGCGCCAGCTCCAGGCCGGCCCCGATGGCGTGGCCGTTCACCGCCGCCACCACCGGCACCGGGCCGGTCTGGATCCGGTGGTTCACGCGCTGGGCCTGGTTCACGTAGCGCCGACGCTCCTCGCCGGTGGGCGGCCCCTCACCGTGGGCCTTGAGGTCCGCGCCCACACAGAAGGCCCGCCCCGCGCCGGTGAGCACGACGCAGCGCACCTCCCCGTCGCCGGCCGCCCGGTGGAGCTCGGCCAGGAGGCGGTCGTAGAGGGGAAGGCTCACCGCGTTCAGCCGCTGGGGCCGGTTCAGCGTGAGGACCAGGACCGGTCCTTCCCTGCGGGCGAGGACGGGGTCCGGCGCGGTCTCCGTGGGACCTTCGGGCATCTCGGCCATGGGCGTCCATCCGGGGACCGGGATCCCCGCGTGCCGTGGGTGCGACGCGGCGCGACGGCCCCCACGGTGGGTGAGACGGAACCTCCAGGGGTCGCCGGCGAAACATAAGGTCACCGGGCCGCTGCGACGATGGGCGGGAGCCGCCCGACCCGAAGATGACCGGAGGACCACGAAGGGAGGCCCCGTTGGGCGATCGAGAGGAGCTGCGCGCCGCCCTGGAGGCGCTGGACGGCCGAAGCTACAACGCGTACAAGGGCATCAAGGGCACGTGGAGCTTTCCCGGGTTCACCTTCCACGTGGACCACGTGCAGGGCGACCCCTTCGCCGCGCCCAGCCGGGTCCGTGCCGTGGTGCCGCCGGACCACGCCTCCCTCCCTCCCGGGACCTTCCGGAACCAGGCTCGCGCCCTGGGGGTGGCGGCGCTCCTGGCCCGGAGCTTCGCCGGTGCCGCCCGGGCCGCGGGGCGTGACCGTGGCAGCGGCCGGAGCGGCGAGATCACCATGGACGCGCCCCGACAGGAGGTCCTGCGACAGACGGCCGTCCAGGTCCACGCCGACGGCACGGTGGAGGCGCGCTTCCGCGTGGGGCTGCCGGCCCGGGGACGCCGGATCCTGGGACGCCAGGCGGCGCTCCTCCTCACCGAGGACGTGCCCGACCTGGTGGCCGGCGCGCTCCTGGCCGAGGCCCACGCCGCCGACGCGCTCCTCCTGCACGCCGAGGCCAACGAGGACGCCGAGCACCTGCGCGCGCTCCTGGAGGAGCGGGGGCTGGTGGGGTTCGTGGCCGACGGCGCCGTCCTCCCCCGGCGGAGCGGCGTGGACGACCGGCCCCTGGAGGGCGACGGCGTGGTGCCCTTCCGTTCCCCCGACGCGCTCCGGGTCGAGGTCGAGCTCCCCAACGCCGGCACGGTCGCGGGCATGGGCGTCCCGGAGGGCGTCACGCTCATCGTGGGGGGTGGATTCCACGGGAAGAGCACGCTCCTCCGGGCCCTGGAGCGCGGCGTGTACAACCACCGCCCGGGGGACGGGCGCGAGCGGGTGGTCTCCCACCCGCATACGGTGAAGATCCGGTCCGAGGACGGCCGCTCCGTCGCCGGGGTGGACATCTCGCCCTTCATCGACGGCCTCCCCCTGGGGCAGGATACCCACGCCTTCACGAGTCCCAACGCCTCCGGCTCCACGAGCCAGGCCGCGTCCATCGTGGAGGCGCTGGAGGTGGGTGCCCGGGTCCTCCTGGTCGACGAGGACACGTCCGCAACCAACTTCATGATCCGCGACCGGCGCATGCAGGCGCTGGTGCCCAAGGAGGGCGAGCCCATCACGCCCTTCGTGGACCGGGTGCGGGAGCTGCACCAGGCTCTGGGCGTGAGCACCGTCCTGGTCCTCGGGGGCAGCGGCGACTACCTGGACGTGGCCGACACGGTCATCGCCATGGACGGGTACGTGCCCGGGGACGTGACGGAACGGGCCCGGGCCGTGGCCGCCGACCACCCCACCGGGCGGACGCCCGAGTCGGGCCCTCCCCTTCACCGCCCCGAGCCCCGGACCCTCCGGCGGAACGCCCTGGACCCGCGGAAGGGCCGACGCGCCATCCACGTGAAGGTGCCCGACGCTACGACCCTCCTGTTCGGCACCGACACCATCGACCTGTCGGCGGTGGAGCAGCTCGTGTCCAGGAGCCAGATCCGGGCCGTGGGCCAGGCGCTGGCCCTCATGGCGAATGAACTGCACATTGAGGGGCGTGGCATCCCGGCGCTTATGGACTGGATGGAGTCGCTCCTGGAGGAACGGGGCCTCGACGCCCTCGACGATCGCCTCGCCGGCGACCTGGCCGCCTTCCGTC
>JASFRY010000436.1:0-4432 GCA_050114675.1 Gemmatimonadota bacterium
CTCACGTGGGGATCGGGCCGGAATAGGGCCGACGCGGCCACCGACGTACGCTCGCCGTCGTAGAAGTCGCCCTTCGACACCGAGACCCGACCCGACAGCGTGTGGCTTCCCGCCACCGTGTAGGAGGCCTTGGCCTCCCGCCAACGGTAGGTCCCGGGCGCCACCGTCGCGCGGGCGATGGCGGTGGGCTCGAAGAGGCGCTCGAACTGATCCGAGGCCTCCAGGGTGAGCATTCCGCCGTCCCGGAACGACACGGCCACCGCCGGCGTGAGATAGCGGCTCTCCATGTCGCCCGAGAGGTTGGTGTAGACGTCGGCTTCGACGTACGGGTTCACCTCCACGACGGGACCGTCGCCGCCGGGCTGCGGGTGGATGCCGACCGTTCCGTACAGGCGCCGCACCCCGGTGCGGTCCACGAAGCCCAGGCCCGGGTTGAAGTCGTCGCCCACGTGCTTGGCCAGGACCGACACGTCCCACAGCGGGCCGCGCCACGCGGCCTGGACCATCCCGATGGTCCGGCTGGGTCCTGAGGGGCTCCGCTCGTCGGAGCCCGCCACGTAGGCCGACAGGAGCAGCTTGTCGAAGAGCGTGAAGTTCCCGTCGATGCCGTAGGACCGGTTGTAGTCGCGCACGCCGGCGCCCGCCGTCTGCTGTCGGCTCAGGAACATGACGCCCAGGCTGGACGTGGCGCCCAGAAGCGACCTCACCCGGGCCACGGAGAAGTTCTCGGCGGGGTAGTAGAAGTCCGGGTCCACCGGCGCGCCGGAGGTGCGGGTCTGCATGTCCAGGAATCCGACCTCGAACCGCTCTCCCACCTTGCCCGTGAGGCGCGCCCCTCCCGCGATGGGGAGGGGCGTCCGGTCGGGCGACAGACCGACGCGCCTGGAGTGGAAGAGCTTGAAGCTCCGCGACGAAGACCCGGTCCTGTAGTTGCGGATGGAGATGTCCTGGAACGAGAAGATCCCCTCGTTCTCGAGGAAGAAGTCGCGCTTCTCCGGAAAGAAGAGGCCGAACCGCGTCAGGTTCACCTGCTCGGCGTCCACCTCCACCTGGGAGAAGTCGGTGTTGGTGGTGAGGTCCAGCGTGAGCCGGGGCGTGAGGCCCCACTTCACGTCCAGACCCACGTCGCCGGTGGTGGGCCCGCTGGGGTTGGCCGAGCCCGACGCATGGTTGCCCAGGACGTACGGCTTGACCCACAGGTTCCGTCCCCCGCGAAGCCCGCGGAGGCCGGTGAGGGTCCCCGCCAGAGAGAACTTGTACAGCTTGTACTGGCGCTCGGTGGGCGCCCAGTTCGACTCCTCGTTGAGGTGGCGGATACGCCGCGAAAAGGCCAGCCCCCACGTCTGCTCGCCCGCGGAAGGGCGGTAGCGCAGAGTGGCGAAGGGGATGGCCATCTCCACCGTCCACCGGTCCGGACCCACGGACGTACGGACGTCCACGATGCCTTCCCACGCGATGGCCACGTCGCGCTGGTCGTTGAACGTCTGTGCGTCCCACAGGGCGCCGGCGGGGTTGATGGCGAAGAGGAAGCCGTTCTGCCGGTCGTGGTACGTGTCCAGCGCCACCCCGAAGATATCCGAGTCGTGGGTGTTGTAGTCCTGCTGGAGGCCGGGGACCACGAGCTTGCCGGGCTCGGGCTCGTACAGCGTGGCGCCGATGTAGAGGTTCTTGTCGTCGTACAGGATCTTGAGGGTCGTGGGGTGCGACGCGGGATACCCGGGGTTCGGGGTCACCTGGATGAATGGGGACGTGGACGAGTCCGCCTCCATCCACGCCGCCTCGTCCAGGTGACCGTCGACATGGATCTCGCTCCGGATCCGGTGGGCCTCCATGGACGGGCGGGGCACGGCCGTGGGATCCACGGGATAGGCGTCGCCGTTCCGGGGGCCGGACTGGGCCGACAGGGGGAGGACGGCGACGGCGAGTCCCAGCAGGGCAGTGGCGATACGGCTCATGTAGCTCCGGACGTTTCGTTGGGAGGCCGGTAGCATCGGGCCAACGCGTCCACACGGCAAGCGGACGGCCGAACCGCTATCTTCGCCGCCATGAAGAACCCCATCGTTCGCACGGGTCTCGACCGCCTGGTGACGGGAGAGGCCGGCGGTGATCTCCGCGGTGCCGCCTCGGGTCTGGTCCTGCACCCGGCCTCGGTGACGTCGGGGCTGGCCCTCGCTGCCGACGCCCTCCTGGGGGCGGGGTTCGGGCTGCGCGCCCTCTTCGGTCCCCAGCACGGCGCACGGGGCGAGAAGCAGGACAACATGATCGAGTCGGGGCACTATGCCGATCCCCGGACGGGGCTTCCCGTCCATTCTCTCTACAGCCAGGTGCGCAAGCCCACGCCCGAGATGCTGGAGGGGCTCGAGGTCCTCCTCTTCGACCTCCAGGACGTGGGCGTCCGGGTCTACACCTTCGTGTGGACCATGGCGCTCGCCATGGAGGCGTGCGCCGAGGCGGGCGTGCGCTTCGTGGTGCTGGATCGCCCCAACCCCGTAGGTGGCGCTCTGATGGAAGGACCGCGGCTGCGTCCGGGCTTCGAGTCCTTCGTGGGGCTGCATCCCGTTCCCCTCCGCCACGCGCTCACCACCGGTGAGCTGGCCCGCTGGCTGAACGGCTCGAGGGGCATCGGCTGCGACCTGGAGGTCGTCCCCATGGAGGGGTGGCGTCGGGACATGCTGTGGCGTGACACAGGGCTCCCCTGGGTCATGCCCAGCCCGAACCTGCCTACGCCGGACTCATGCGCGGTCTACCCCGGGATGGTCCTGGTCGAGGGGACGAACCTGTCGGAAGGACGGGGGACGACCCGGCCCTTCGAGCTGGTCGGGGCCCCGTGGCTGGACGGACACGCACTTGCGGAGCACCTGGATGCCGCCGCCCTGGAGGGTGTCCGTTTCCGGCCGTGCTGGTTCGAGCCCACCTTCCAGAAGCATGCGGGCGAGGTCTGTGGCGGGGTTCAGCTCCACGTCACCGACCGCCGTGCCTTCCGGCCGGTGCGGGCCGCCGTGGAGCTGCTTCGCTCCGCCCGGGCGATGGCTCCGCGGGATTTCGGGTGGCGCCCGCCCCCCTACGAGTACGAAGAGCGGCTCATGCCGGTGGACATCCTGTGGGGGAGCGAAGGGCTGCGCACCGGCGTGGATGGGGGGGAGGACACCGACCGGATCATGGACGGTGCCGAACAGGCGTGCGACGCGTTCCGACGGGAGGTGGAGCCGGTTCTGCTCTACCGGGAGTGAGGCTGGAGCACGCACCCATGCCGGGGCCGCGCCAGGACCGGTAGGCGGCCACCCTCCACGGCTCCAGCCCGGATGCTCACCTGCACCAGTCGGACATCTGGGCGAAGTCGACGGCGATCTGGAGCTCCAGCACGTCGCCGGGATCCACCTCGAGAGGCCGGGTGGTGCAGCGCGGGCCTGCCACCAGGTCGAACTCCATGGTCATGGGCTGGGAAAAGTCCCACGGCACCGTGAAGTCGGCGTCGGACTTGCCGGTGACCACGCCCAACCGCTTGCGCTGCGCCCCTCGCGTCAGCACCCACACCGTGGCGTCGGAGAAGTTGAAGTTGCGGATCTTGATCTGGACCTCGTTGCGCTCGGACCTGTCTCCGAACGGGTTCCCCGTCCTGGATCCGCTGCCGCTCGTGGCGCAGCCGCCGAGGACGGTGAGCACCGCCACGGCTCCGGCCATGGCGGCTCCGCGCAGATGCCCGTGGCTCATGGTGGGACCTCCGTTGTGGGTCAGCTCTTGCCGGCGTAGCACGGGGAGGCGCCGACCTCGGGTGGGATGCGCACCCAGATCTTGTCACCGGGATCCACCGTCATGGGGCGGATCCCGCACCCGTTGCCGCCGATGATGTCGATCTGGAACTCGAGCGGAACGGAGAACCTCCATTGGACCTCGAATTGCTTCGACGACTTTCCGGTGACCTGCCCGACCCGGATGCGCTCCCCGCCACGCAGGGCGTGGACGGTGGCATCGCCGAAGTTCTGATTCTCCACGCGCACCTGAATGGTGCCCTCGCCCTCTCCGGATCCCGGCGCGGCGAAGGGGTTCTTCTTTCCGGGCCTGTAGCAGCCGCCGACGGTGAGCAGGAGGGTTGCGGCGGTGGCCACGCGTACCACGGTGGGAAGGTGCAGCTTCACGAGGCCTCCTCGGTGGATTACAGCTGTAGTGTACACGGCGGCCGGGGGGGCGATCCCTCTCCCCGATTGCGACAGAGGGGGCCATCCCCGATCATGCTCTCCGCCGGCCGGACTGTTCCCCGCCGGAACCATAACCGGAGGACCCGATGCAACGTACGCTCCTACGACCGAGCCTCGCCATCCTGACAGGGCTCTGTGCCCTTGCGCTTACGCCTGCACCTGCTGCAGAAGGACCCATCCTGGGCTTCACCGCCGACGGAAGCCGAGCCCAGCGCGAGTTGGAGGGACGCTTCGAC
>JASFRY010000437.1:0-4418 GCA_050114675.1 Gemmatimonadota bacterium
AGGCTCCGGGATGGCGAGTTCACCGGCGACGAGCTGGACATGGCTTCGGCCCTGTATGCCGACGACGGGGGATTCCTCACCGCCGAAGGGAGCATGACCCTGGCGTTCGGCCGGGCCTACGGGGGCTCCACGGTGGTCTACACCGGCACCTCGCTTCCTCCGCCCAAGCGCGTGATCCGGACCTGGGCGATTCCGGACCTGGATCACGGCGACCTGGTTCGGAGAGCCCGGCGCTATGCAGCCGAGAATAACGTCCACCTCCTCCCCGACGAGGAGATCAACGAGAACAACCGCCTCTTCGTCGAGGGGGCCGTGCGGGCCGGATACGAGCCCCACCAGTTCCCGGTGAACGTGCGTGGATGCCTCGGCTCGAGCCTCTGCAACCTGGGGTGCCCCAACGGAGCCAAGCAGGGGACGCACCAGGTCCAGCTTCCCCGGGCTGAGGCCGAAGGGGTCGAGGTAGTGACGCGGGCCGAGGTGCTGCGCGTCGAGGAGCGGTCGGTGCTCCTGGAGGTGCATCCCCGGCCACCCGGCGCCAAGGGCGCGGCGTCCGAGTGGTCGCCGGGCCGGTACCGGGTCTCCGCCGGGACGGTGGTGGTGGCCGGCGGAGCGGTGGGTTCCAGCGCGCTCCTGCTCCGCTCAGGCCTGGGCCGGGACCTTCCACGTCTGGGCATGGGCTTCACCGCGCACCCCGCGTTCATCCTGGTGGCGGAGCACGAGCGGCCCATCGGCAACGACGTGGGCCACCCCAAGAGCTTCTACGTGGACCGGGGCGCGGAAGAGGGCTTCGTGCTGGAGACGTGCATGTACTTCCCCTTCGTCACCGCCAAGAACCTCACGGGGTTCGGTCCGGATCACGAGGGGTTCATGCGCGCCTTCCCGCGGCTTCAGATGATCCTGGTGCTGGCCTGCGACAAGGCCGCCGACGGCAACCGGGTGACGGTGGACCGGCACGGTGCGCCGGTGGTTCGCTACCGCTTCACCCCGACGGTGGTGGAGCGCATGGTGGCGGCCACGCGGGCCGCGGCGCGCATCTTCTTCGCCTCCGGTGCGCTCCGGGTGCACGCACCGCCGGCCGATCCGCCGCTTCTGGAGCGGGATGAAGCCGACCGCCTGGATACCCGCATCGCGGCGCGGCACTTCCTTCCCGGGCGGATCTCGGTGTCCGCGGCACACCTCATGGGAGGATGCGGCATGGGTCGGGACGCGACCGACTCGGTCACCGATGCCTGGGGAAGGGTGCACGGTCGGCCCTGGCTGCGCGTCGCCGACTCGAGCCTCTTCCCCGACTCCATCGAGATCAACCCGTACCTGACCATCATGTCGCTGGCCGACCGCGTGGCCGACGGCATCCTCGACGACCTGGGAGGGGGGCCATGAAGCTGACCGGTGGCGCCATCGCAGTGCGGGCGCTGGAGCACGAGGAGATCCACTGGACTTTCGGGATCCCGGGCACGCACAACATCGAGCTCTACGACGCGCTGTCCGCGTCCAGGTCGGTGCGACCGGTCCTGGTGACCGACGAGCAGAGCGCCTCCTTCATGGCCGACGCGGCCTGGCGTGCGTCGGGCCGTATGGCGTGCGTCAACGTGGTGCCGGGGGCGGGACTCACCCACGCGCTGTCGGGCATCGCCGAGGCCTTCATGGACAACGTGCCCATGCTGGTCCTGGGGTGCGGCATCCGACGGGACTCGGGTCGGGCGTTCCAGCTCCACGACATCGATCAGCAGAGCCTGGTGGCGCCGGTGGTGAAGGGGACGTTCCTGCCCCGTACGGGCCAGGCCCTCTACGACACCATCCGGGAGGCGTGCGACCTGGCGCGCTCGGGTTGTCCCGGACCCGTGTTCGTGGAGGTTCCTGCGGACCTCTACCTTTCCAGCCACGACGTGGAGATCGCAGGTACGGCGGGCGCTCCGGCGCCCACGCGCCCGTTGCCGGACGAGGCCCTCCTGGCGCGGGCCGTGGCGCTGGTCTCCGACGCGAGGCGGCCGCTCCTCTACGTGGGGGCCGGCGCCGTGGAGGCCGCCGACGAGGTGTTGGCGCTCGCCGAGCTCCTCCAGGCGCCCGTAGCCACCACGTTCCAGGGGAAGGGGATCTTTCCCGAAAGCCATCCCCTCTTCCTGTGGCCAGGCTTCGGCGCGGCCGCGCCACCCTTCGCCAGGGAGGTGGCGGCGTCGTGCGACCTGACTCTGGCCGTGGGATGTCGGTTCGGCGAGGTGGGGACGGGGAGCTACGGCCTGGAGCCGCCGGGGATCCTGATCCACGTGGACGTGGACGCCGACGTCCTCGGGCGCAACTACCCCGCCGACGTGGCGCTGGTGTCCGACGCCGGCACGTTCCTGCGGGCCCTTCTGAGCCGTCTGGGCGACGCGGAGCGAGCCCGAGACCCGGAGCTGCGTGAGCGGATCGGCGCAGGCCATGCCCGGGTCTGGGAGGAGTGGGTGGGCGACGTGGGCGGAGCGCGGGTGACGCCGGCGCACCTGCTCCGCACCGCGCAGCGCGTCTTCGGGCCCGACACCGTCTTCACCACCGACAGCGGCAACGGCACCTTCCTGGCCATGGAGTGCCTGCGCCTCGAGAAGCCGCGAAGGTACCTGGCGCCGGTGGACTACTCCTGCATGGGGTATGCCGTGCCGGCGGCGCTGGGTGCCAAGCTCGCCGCACCCGACCTCAACGTGGTGGCCCTGGCCGGGGACGGTGCGCTCCTCATGACGGGGCTGGAGATGCTCACGGCGGTGCGGGAGCATCTGGGGGTCGTGGTCCTGGTGCTCCGGGACCGGGAGCTGGCCCAGATCGCCCAGTTCCAGGCGACCGCCATGAACCGCAAGACCGCCAGCCAGGTGCCGGACTACGACGTGGCCGGCCTGGCCACGGGGCTGGGCGTGGAGAGCATGGCCCTGGAGCGGGACGACGACGTGGAGTCGGTGCTGCGCGCCGCAGACGAGTTGGCCCGGAAGGGACGGCCCGTCATGGTCGACGTGGCCATCGACTACGACCGCAAGACCTGGTTCACGCGCGGGGTGGTGAGGACCACCCTCCACCGGCTTCCCCTCAAGGACCAGGCGCGCTTCGTGGGCCGGGCGCTGCTGCGGAAGGTGACGGGATAGGCGGTCAGGACCGCCGCTTGGTGCGGCGCGTGGGCGGGGCCGTGAGCGGGTCCTCGGGCCACGGATGTTTCGGATACCGGGCCCGCAGATCCTTCCGGACCTCGAAGTAGGCGTCCCGCCAGAAGCTGGCCAGGTCCCGGGTCACCTGGACGGGCCGCTGGGCGGGAGACAGGAGACGGAGCGTGAGCGGCACCCGGCCTCCGCCCACGGTGGGTGTGTCGGTCATGCCGAAGACCTCCTGGAGCTTCACGGCCAGCGCCGGCGCGTCCGGGTCGGCATAGTCGAGGGCGATCCTCGATCCCGACGGGACCTGGAGGCGTGACGGCGCCAGCCGGTCCACCTCGGTGCGGCGGGCCCACCCCACCCGGCCCAGGAGCGCCTCGTCCAGCGCTACGCGCCCCAGGTCGTCCAGCGCCCGGAGCCCGGTGAGATGCGGGGCCAGCCACGTCTCGAGCTCGGCCGTGAGGGCCTCCTCGGACGCGTCGGGCCACGCGCCGGGATCCAGATGATGGAGGAAGGCCAGGCGCTCCCGGAGCTGGCGCGTGTCCCGGTCCCAGGGGAGCACCTGGAGGCCGGCCTGACGGATGCCCTCGCAGAGGGCCCGGGCCACGGCGCCCGGGTCCGGGTGGGGCAGCGCACCCTCCGAGAGGACGAGGGCGCCCAGGCGGCGCATCCGGCGCGCCTGCACCCGGGAGGCCCGGGGGTCCCAGGCGATCTCCTCCTCTTCCACGATCTGGTCAGCGAACACGGCCTCGATCTCGGCCGGGGCGAGCGCCGCCGCGCGGAAGACACGGCCTTCCCGGCCCCGGGCGTCCAGCTCGGCCACGGCGATCCACGCCGCGGCCGAGAGGGGATCGGCGGGGTCCACGGTGACGCCCTTGCCGTTGCGCAGGAGAAAGCGGCCGCGCGCTCCGGATCGGCGCCGGCCCAACCGGTCCGGATAGGCCAGCGCCGTGAGGAGTCCTACCAAACCCGGATCGGGTCGGGGCGGTCCCGCGTTGCCGGCCCCCACCCTTCGCGCCAACGCACGGGCCTGCCGTCGGACGCGGGTCAGCGTGCCCCGATCCACGCGGGCCCCTCCCAGGCGTGCCGGGCTCCGGTCCGAGAGGACCAGCTCCAGGCGGGGGAGGAGGTCCGCTTCCGTGGGCCTCCCGCCGTCGGGGCGCAGAACGTCGCGCTCCTCGAGGAGCGCCGCGGCAGCGCAGGCCAGGATCTTTCCGCCGTGCTCGCGCCCCACCAGCACCATGTGCGCCAGCCGGGGGTGGATGCCCAGCGCCGCCATGTCCCGTCCGTGGCCGGTGAGCGCACCTT
>JASFRY010000438.1:0-4402 GCA_050114675.1 Gemmatimonadota bacterium
GTGGACAGCCAGGCCAGGCGGGGCCTGAACCTGGGCGGGGCGATGCGGATCCTGGGCGCCGGGCCCCTGGGACTGTGGATCGAGGGCTACTACCGGCAGAAGGGAGCCCAGAATGTCGATCTGGCCACGGTGGCGACGTCACCGGGCTCCAACTTCCAGGTCGGCATCGACTACGTGGAAGTGCCCGTCCTGCTGCGCCTCGACCTTCCCGGCCTGGGCTCCAAAGTCCGGCCCTACCTTCAGGGCGGGCCCACCTTCGGGTGGAAGATCGACTGCTCCGTGTCGGTCTCTGCTGCCAGCGGAGGGACGGCCGCACCCGACTGTGACGCCCTCCTCGGCGGCGGCCTCGAGCAGACGCTCCGGAGCTACGAGCAGGGGCTGGTCCTGGGAGGAGGCCTGGACCTGAATGTCTTCAGCGGTCTGGGCGCCGTGAACCTCGACGCCCGCCTGACCCGTGGGCTCAGCCGTCTGGGCAAGGGTGATTCCTCCGAGGGGCTCAAGAACCAGTCCATCACGCTCATGCTCGGCTATGCCATCAATCCCATGGCGCTCCTGTCCAGGAGGTGATGGAGGAGTCGGCCGACGGCTGGCACGTGCGTAGCGTCCCCCGCTCCCTCAGCACGTGCTGTGGAACAGCCCCCCGACCGCCTGGCCCTCATCCCGCAGCGTGTTGTAGAGGCGAACGGCCTCGCGGGTTTCGGCCACCACCGACTCCACGCCGGCCTGCTCGAGCCGAGTGAGCGTGGCTTCCTGGACCTGGAGGCGCCGGTTCATGCCGCGGGACAGGACGACGACCCGGGCGCCGTGGTCCAGGAGCTCCTCGATGTCGGCGGGCTGAATGCCGGGGTCGTGCTCCGTGCCCGTCTCCTGCCAGTCCCATTCCCGGGCACCACCTGGGTACAGCTTGGCGTCCTTGAAGGAGCCGTCGGGGTCGCGGACCTGGATCGAGCCCCAGGAGATGTCTTCGATCCGCGGAGAGGTGGCTCCGTCGCCCATGGTCGAATCATCCGTGCTGGCGCGCCGGCTCCCGAGGGGATCTGAGGCGTGGGCGGAGGCCGCCGACCGGCGCGAGCCCGCCCCTGTGCGTACCGGGTGAATACAGGGCCGGCGGGCTGAAGTTCACCCGCCGGCCCTCGTCAGCTTATGGGCCGCGGCACGTAGACCGGGGGCACGCCCAGCTCCTCCAGCTGCTGGTTGAGACGGGCGATGTCGGTGCTCTCGATCTCCCGGAGTCGTGCTACCTGGGCGTCCACCTTCGCGCCCAACTCTCCGGCCACTCGCCTCTGCGCGTCGGTGGGGGCGTTCTGGCCCGACTGGAGCGCCGCGTTGAGGGTCAGCAGCTGGTTGTAGGGACGCACCGGGTAGTGGAGCGACTTATAGTCGGTGGTCCAGTACACCTCCACGATGGCCGCGTGTACCGAGTCCAGGGCCGCCTGGATGGGCTCGGTGGCCTCCCGGACGCGGTCGGCGTAGGGCTGGTCCGCCGTCTGCTTCACCCGGTCGTCCATCTGGGCTTTCAGGTCCAGGAGGTGAGCCGTCTCCCGGGCGATCTGGCCGATCCGGTCGGTGACCTCCTTCACGGCGTCGAACTGGGCCACCAGGTCGGCGTGGGTCACGTCGAGCCGCGGGTCGGGCGTCACCTGCAGGGGGCGCTCCATGACCTGGCCGTCCACGGTGAGCCGCACGGTATACTCACCGGGTACGGCCTCGGGGCCGTCTCCCGTGCCCAGATCGATGACGATGCCGTCCACCTGCTCCGGCGCCGGGTAGCGCAGGTTCCACACGAAGCGGTTGGTCCCGGGGCGCGTGGGCACGATGGAGTCGGCCGGCACGAAGGCGGCGGTGTCCACGGGATCCCCTCGGCGGCGATAGCGCTGGGGCACCGTCTCTCCGCGGAGACGGAGCGCCACGTCCGGGACACCCTCGCCCGCGGTGTCCGGCGCCTCGCTGGTGAAGGTGCGCACCACGTTGCCGCCGGCGTCCAGGATCTCCAGGGTCACGTCGTCCCGGGGGGGCTCACGGAGCCAGTAGTCGATGATGGCGCCGTGGGGCGGGTTCTCCCCCGTGGTGGGCGTCTTGTACGGGGCCCTTTCCAGGGCCCGGACGGCCGGCTCCGGCGGGAACAGGAAGGCCGCCGTTTCCGTCACCGAATCGGCGAGCTGCCTCAGGAGGGAGACGTCGTCCAGGACCCAGAAGCCCCGTCCGTGAGTGGCCGCCACCACATCGGCGCCGTGGACCGTCAGGTCCCGGACGCTGCTCCGGGGCAGGTTGCGCTGCAGCGGCTGCCAGTGATTCCCGTCGTCCAGCGAGACGTACACGCCGATCTCGGTGCCGGCGTAGAGGAGCCCGGGCCGCACCGGGTCCTCGCGGATGGTGCGCGCATACGCTCCTTGCGGCAGTCCCGCGGCGATGGACGTCCACGACGCGCCGAAGTCGTCGGTCCTGAAGAGGTACGGCGTGAAGTCGTCCTGCTGGTACCGGTTGGCCGCCAGGTAGGCCGTGCCCTCGGCATGCCGCCCCGGCTCGAGCACGCTCATGCGCGTGAAGGGCTTCAGGCCCGGCGGCGTCACGTCGGTCCAGTGCCCGCCGCCGTCCCGGGACACGTGGACCTTGCCGTCGTCGGATCCGGCCCACAGAAGGCCCGCCGTGAGAGGCGACTCGGCCAGGGTGTAGACCGACGCGTACCACTCGGTGCCAGTCATGTCGTAGTGGATGGGCCCGCCGGACTTGCCCAGCGTGGCCGGGTCGGCCACCGACAGATCCGGGGAGATTTTCTCGAACGACTGCCCCTCGTCCCGGGAGCGCCACACGTTCTGGGCGGCGATGTAGAGCGTGCCCGGGTCGTGGGGCGACAGGAGGACGGGGAAGCTCCAGGCGAAGCGGTTGGGCACGTCGGCCGCCGCGGTGCCTCCGTAGTTCTCCGAGGCGATGGCGATGTCCCGGTCCTGCCCGCTTTCATGGTCGTACCGGTCCGCCATGCCCATGTAGCATCCGCCATACGTAACGTCGGGGTCCCGCGGATCCACGGCGATATGCGCGCTTTCACAACCGGCGACCGGATACCAGTCCTGGCGGCGGATGGTCCCGTCCCGGCTTCGGCTCGTGATGGACACCGTGGTGTTGTCCTGCTGCGCACCGTAGATGCGGTACGGCCAGCGGTCGTCGGTGACCACGTGGTAGATCTGGGCCGTGGGCTGGTTCTCCAGCGTGGACCACGACGTGCCGCCGTCGTAGCTGACCGTGGCCCCGCCGTCGCTGCCGTGGATCATGCGCAGGGGGTCGGCGGGATCGATCCACAGGATGTGGTCGTCGCCGTGGGGCGTGTCCATCTCGGTCCAGTGCTCTCCGCCGTCGACCGAGCGCCACGTGCTCAGGTTGGTGACGTAGACGGTATTCTCGTCCTGGGGATCGGCGGTGATGCCCGAGAAGTACCAGGCCCGGATCTGCCATTTCCAGTCGCCGCTCACCCGGGTCCAGGTCACCCCCCCGTCGTCGGAGCGGAAGATGCCTCCGCGGGCCTCGCCGGCTGAGTCCGGCGCTTCCACGCTGGCGTACACCCTGCGCGGGTTCGCCGGGGACACGGCGACGCCGATTCGACCCAGCGGCGTGCGGGGAAGACCCGGGTTCGCGCTCACGTCGGTCCAGCTGTCGCCCCCGTCCAGGCTGCGGTACAGGCCGCTGCGCCCACCTCCCGCATCCATCCCCCACGGCGAGCGCCGGTACCTCCACATGGCGGCAAAGAGGATGCGGGGATTGCGGGGGTCCAGGGAGAGGTCGGCCGCGCCCGTGTTCTCGTCGAGATAGAGCACTTTGGTCCAGCTCTTCCCTCCGTCCTCGGTGCGGTAGACGCCGCGCTCCTCGTTGGGTCCGAAGGCGTGGCCGAGGGCCGCCACGAAGGCGCGCTCGGGGTCGTTCGGGTCTACCACCACGTCGCCGATCTGCTGGGTGTCGGTCAGGCCCAGGTGCTGCCAGGTGTCCCCGCCGTCGGTGGTTCGGTACACGCCGGTGCCGTAGGTCAGGTCTTCCCGGGGCTTGGACTCACCCGTGCCCACCCAGATCACGTCGGGGTCCGACGGAGCCACCGCGATGGCGCCCACGGACGAGATATCGCTCTTGCCGTCGGTGACGTTCTTCCAGGTTTGGCCGCCGTCGGCGGTCTTCCACACGCCGCCGTTCACGGCGCCGAAGTAGAAGACCCGCCGGTGTGCGTAGTCGCCGGTCACCGCCACGACCCGGCCGCCGCGGTAGGGGCCGACCTCGCGCCAGCGCAGCGCCTGGAACGCCGGTGGGGCGGCGGCCATGGAGGCGTAGCCCGAATATCCGGTGACGGAGGGCGGAGCCGAAGCAGGCTCTCCCTGCTGGGCCGACGTGGCGCAGGGGATCGTGGATGCTGCGAGAGCGA
>JASFRY010000439.1:0-4386 GCA_050114675.1 Gemmatimonadota bacterium
TGCGCCAGGTAGGCCACCATGGTGAGGTCGTGTTCCGTGGGCGTCCGGCGGGCGTCCACCAGGTGGACGACGCCGCGCACCATGCCCGATGCGCCCAGGTACCACTCGATGAGGTTCCGCCAGGCGTCGCGCATCCCGTCGGGTACCCGGGCGTATCCGTACCCCGGGAGGTCCACCAGGTAGAATCGCTCATTCACCTCGTAGAAGTTGAGCGCCTGGGTCTTCCCGGGCTTGCCCGACACGTGTGCGATCTTGTTGCGCGTCCGGCGCAGGAGAACGTTGATGAGCGACGACTTGCCCACGTTCGAGCGGCCCGAGAATGCGATCTGGGGCAGATCTCCCGGGGCCGGCTGTCCCGGGGCAGCCACCGTGCCGGCGTAGGCGACGCTCTGGATCTTCATCCGTGGGAGAGGGGCATGCCCAGCTCCGGCCCCGCGGGGCTCCGGGGGGGCGCACGCAGCGGGCTCCGCAGGAGGGCCGCCTCCATGACCTCGTCCATGGAGCGCACCAGGACGAATCGGACCTGGTCGAGCACCTCCCGGGGGAGGAGCTCCAGGTCCGAGGCGTTGGCCGCCGGAAGCACGACCGTGCTCATGCCCGCCCGGAGGGCGGCCACAGCCTTCTCCTTCACCCCTCCCACGCCAAGCACCCGTCCCCGCAGCGTGATCTCTCCCGTCATGGCCACGTCGGCGCGTGTGGGGGTGTCGGTGAGGGCCGAGATGAGCGCTACGGCGATGGTGATGCCTGCCGAGGGACCGTCTTTGGGGGTGGCGCCCTCGGGGATGTGGATGTGGACGTCGATCTTCTCGTGGAACGTGTTGGAGAGTCCCAGGCGCTGGGCGCGGGACCGGGCGTAGGTCACCGCCGCCTGGGCCGACTCCTTCATGACGTCGCCCAGCGTCCCGGTGAGGCGAAGGTTCCCGCTTCCCGGGAGGACGGCGACCTCCACGTCCAGGACCTCACCTCCGGCGGCGGTCCACGCCAGGCCGTTGGCGATGCCCACCCGCTCCGATTCCTTGTCCCGATCCGAAGGCTGATAGGGAGGGGGACCCAGGAGGTCGCGCAGGTCTCCCCGCTCCACCGAGGGCGCTTCCTCCTCGCCCTCGGCCACGGTACGGGCCACCTTGCGTGCCACCCGGGAAAGGCGCCGGTCCAGCTCGCGCACGCCGGCCTCCCGGGTGTATCTGTGGATGATCTCGTCCACCGCGGCGGAGCTGGGCGTGACGGCGTCGGGCTCGAGCCCGTGTCGCCGGGCCTGGCGCGGCCAGAGGAAGCGGGCGGCGATCTCGCGCTTCTCCGTGTCCAGGTACCCGGGGAGCCGGATGACCTCCATGCGGTCCCTCAAGGGCTCGGGGATGCCCTGGAGGGTGTTGGCCGTCGCGATGAAGAGCACGTCCGACAGGTCGTACTCCAGCTCCAGATAGTGGTCGGTGAAGGTCCGGTTCTGCTCCGGATCCAGGACCTCCAGAAGAGCCGCGCCCGGATCCCCGTGGAAGTCGTGGGCCAGCTTGTCGACCTCGTCGAGGAGGAAGACCGGGTTGGTGGTTCCGCTCCGGCGCATGCCCTGGAGGATCCGCCCCGGCAGCGCGCCCACGTAGGTTCGCCGGTGGCCCCGGATCTCGGCCTCGTCGCGCACGCCGCCCAGGCTGACCCGGACGAACTCCCGGCCCAGCGCGTCTCCGATGCTCCTTCCCAGCGACGTCTTGCCCACCCCCGGAGGCCCGACCAGGCAGAGGATGGGGCCGCGCATCTCCTGGACCAGGGAGAGGACGGCCACGTGGTCGAGGATGCGGTCTTTCACCTCGCGAAGCCCGAAATGCTGCGCGTCGAGGATGCCGGCGGCATGGGCCACGTCCAGGTTGTCGGGGGACCGCCCGCTCCACGGCAGCGATGCCAGCCAGTCCAGGTAGGTCCGGATCACCGCCGCTTCGGGCGCCACGGGATTGAGGCGCTTCAGCCGAGCCAGCTCCTTGTCGGCCCGGTCCCGGGCGTGGGGCGGGAGCCCAGCGCCGGCGAGGGCCTCCTCCAGCTCGGCCCACTCGTCTTCCTGGTCGGCGCTCTCCCGGTGGACGGCCCGGAGGCCGGGACCGAAGTCAGGGGGACCGCTCTCCGCCAGGTGGAGCTGGATCTGGCGGTCCAGCTTGGCCTCGATGCGGAGGACCTCGACCTCGCGGTCCAGAAGCTCTTTCAAGAGCGCGAGATGCGTCTCCAGGTCGGTGAGCTCCAGGAGCTCCTGCTTGTCCGTGCTGCCCAGGAGGAGGTGGCCCGAGACCAGGTGGGCCAGGCGGACCAGGTCCCCTTCGGCGGACAGCACGCCCGGCAGCTCGTCGGGGATGCGCTCGTGGAGACGAGCGTACTCGGCGTACCGCCCCACCACTTCCCCTGCCAGCGCGCGTAGCTCCGGCGGCGCCGGGTCGCCCCGCTCGGTCTCGCGGGTGGTGAGGAGGGTGATGGATGCACGCAGCGCCTCGCCGGCGCTCCTCAGGCGTCGGACGCGCGCCCTACCCAGACCTTCCAGCACGACCCGGGCCGTCCCGTCGGGGAGGGTGGCCACCTGAACCACCCGGGCCACGGTACCCACCCGGAAGAGGTCGGAGCTGGTCGGATCGTCCACGGCAGGGTCACGTTGTGCCACCAGCAGCACGAGCCCCTCTCCGTCTTGTGCCTCCTTGAGGGCCACCACCGACCGGGCCCTTCCGATGAGGAGCGGAAGCACCATGTACGGGAAGAAGACCAGGTCGCGCAGCGCGATGGTGGGCAGGCGCTCCGGGACCTCGATCTGGTCGTCAGCGCGCAGAAGCAGGGCCATCGGGCAACCGGGTCGGAGTCACGGAAACGGTGCAGGCGCGCCTATCGTACCAGAACCCGGCTCCCGGGAAAAGGAGCGGCTCCGGAGAGGCGTCGCTCCCCGGAGCCGTTGTCGTCCAGGCGACACCCGTCGGCGTCGGTCAGGCCTCCAGCTTCCGCTCCTGGGGGTGGAGGAGAAGGAGAGGGGGTACGCCCTGCTCCACCGACTCCTGGGTGATGACCACCTCACGGACGTCTTCACGCGACGGCAGCTCGAACATGACGTCGCGCATGAGGTCTTCCAGGATGGAGCGAAGCCCGCGCGCGCCCGTTCCCCGGGCCAGCGTCTTGCGGGCGATGGCCTGGATGGCCTCCCGATCGAAGGTGAGACCGATCCCCTCGATCTCGAACATCTTGGTGTACTGCTTCACCAGGGCGTTCTTGGGCTCTTCCAGGATGCGCGCCAGGGCGTCTTCATCGAGCTCGTCCAGGTGTACGCTCACCGGGAGGCGTCCCACCAGCTCGGGAATGAGGCCGAAGCGCTGCAGATCCTCGGGCTCCATGTGCATCAGGATGTTCCCGTCGGTCGCGCCCTCGGCGTCCTCGCCGCCGAAGCCGATGCGCCGCTTGCCGATCCGGCCCTCCACGATCTTCTCGAGTCCGTCGAAGGCGCCCCCGCAGATGAAGAGGATGTTGCGGGTGTTGATCTGGATGTACTCCTGCTGCGGATGCTTGCGGCCCCCCTGAGGCGGCACCGAAGCCACGGTGCCCTCGAGGATCTTGAGCAGGGCCTGCTGGACGCCTTCGCCCGAGACGTCCCGCGTGATGGACGGGTTCTCGGACTTGCGCGCGATCTTGTCGATCTCGTCGATGTAGACGATGCCGCGCTCGCACTCGGCGATGTTGAAGTCCGCCGCCTGCAGGAGCCGCACCAGGATGTTCTCCACGTCCTCGCCCACGTATCCGGCCTCGGTGAGCGTCGTGGCGTCGGCGATGGTAAAGGGAACGTGGAGCGTACGTGCCAGCGTCTGGGCCAGGAGCGTCTTGCCCACACCCGTGGGCCCCACCAGGAGGATGTTGGCCTTGTCGATCTCGACGTCGTCCAGGACGCCCTGGTGGTTCACTCGCTTGTAGTGGTTGTACACCGCCACCGCCAGGGCGCGCTTGGCGGTCTCCTGGCCGATGACGTACTGGTCCAGCGTCTCCTTGATCTCCTCCGGCCTCGGGCTGGGAACGACCGCTTCCTGGGCTTCCCGCTCCTCCTCCTCGGCGAGGATTTCGTTGCACAGCGAGATGCACTCGTTGCAGATATAGACGTTCGGTCCGGAGATGAACTTCTTGACGCTCTCCTTGGACTTCCCGCAGAAGCTGCAGCGAAGGTGTTTGTCACTCGTCATGGCCGATCCTCGTTCGTTCAGCCGGGGGTACGGACCCGACGACTTCGAGGGCCCACTTCCAGTTTCGCGCTTCTGAGGCCGAGAGGGAACTCCTTTCTGCCGCGTCCCCTACTCCGCATCCGAGTCCTTGGGCTTGCCCTGGCTGGGGACCGGACCTTCCAGCACCTGGTCCACCAGACCGTAGTCCAGGGCCTCCCTCGGG
>JASFRY010000440.1:0-4367 GCA_050114675.1 Gemmatimonadota bacterium
GCGTCCAGCGCGGTGGTGGCCGTCGCCCGGGGCACCGGGCGGCTCGTCGCGTCCTACGGAGCGTTCATGAAGACGGTGGCCATCACCGTCACGCAGGTAACGGCCCAGGTCGACGTCCAGCCGGCGACGACCGCCGTCGCCGCCGGGGGAACGGTGCAGCTCACCGCCACGGCCCAGGACGCCGGCGGCACGCCCGTATCCGGTGCGGGGACCGCCACCTGGAGCACGTCGAATGCCTCGGTGGCCACCGTGAGCACCACGGGTCTCGTCACGGGTGTCGGCGACGGCACGGCGACCATCTCGGCCCAGATCGACGGGGTCACCGGACAGGCGACGGTCGATGTCACGGCCCCGCCCCCGGTGGTGCAGACGCTGCCCGCCGACCAGATCGGTCCCTACGACGCCCGGCTGAACGGCACCGTGGATCCCCAGAGCACGTCCACCACCGCATGGTTCGAGTGGGGCACCGATCCCGCGCTGGCCACGTCCACGAAGACAGCGAACATCAACGTGGGCTCCGGGACGGGCGCTGCGGCCATCTCCGCCACGCTCGGCGGGAGCGCTCAGCCCAATACCACCTACTACTTCCGCGCCGTCGCCCAGAATGGCGGCGGGACCACGCAAGGAGCCATCGAGAGCTTCACCACGCTGCCGCTCGTGCCGCCAGGCGTGACCGTGTCCTCTCCTTCCTCGGTTGGGCTGACGACCGCCACGGCGAGGGGGTCGGTCAACCCCCAGGGCTCCGCCACCACCGGCTGGATCGAGTGGGGCACCACGGCCAACCTGTCGCAGTACACGGCGACGACGGCCGTTGACATGGGATCGGGTACGAGCCCGGTCCCGCTTTCGGCAAACCTCTCCGACCTCGCCAACGAAGGCACCTACTACTACCGGGTGGCCGCATCCAATGGGGCGGGTACGTCACGCAGCAGCATCGTGTCCTTCACGACACAGCCGCCGGCGCCGTCGAACTTCAACTCGGATGGACCTCAATACCTGGGCTGGCAGGACAACAGCAGCTCCGAGACGGGGTTCGTTGTGCAGCGGAGCACGACCTCCTCGACCTCCGGGTTCACGACGATCATCACCGTGGGCGCCAACGTGACGAACGCGGGCGACGATCCGCCCTATCCGGCCCAGGTCATGTGGTACCGTGTGCTGGCATGCAACAACACGACGTGCTCGGCACCATCCAATGTGCTTCAGATCACGGCGAATAATCCGACGATCCAGGGATATCTCTACCTGTGCCTCGGAACCAGCTGCGGGGCGTTTGCGGGGCAGACGGTGACCCTGAGCGGTGGGGCCAACGCCACGACCACGTCCAGCGCCAACGGCTTCTACTACTTCTATTCGGGCCTGGTGGGCGGGGGGACGTACACGGTGAGCGTCACCAACGTGAACTGCGAGTCGAACTTCCGGACGAACCAGTACACGGTGACGCCGGGCTGGGGCGAGACGGTGAACCTGGACTTCTACGCCGACTACGTCATCTGCAACGCCACCCAGGCCACACCCATCCCCGGGTCAAATCCCTTCGACCCGGTGGTGGGAGCCATACTGGGCGTGAACGCCTCGCCCTGACGCTCGCGGGGCCTCCGCGTCGCTGAACCGGCGGCGCGGAGGTCCCGCGGTGGAGCGTAGAGCCGGCTCCCCGCCGGCAGAGGGACGCGGCCGCGGAGGGACCCCAAGCGGGCGGGCTTCGGTGCCCTCCCGGCCCGACGCTCAGGCCCGCCCCAACCCCTCGATCCATCGATACAGCACGACCACGGTGGCCACGAAGACCACGCCGCCGATCCAGATGGACGGCGTTGCGAAGCTCTCGCCCACCAGGGCGATGGGCGCCTCGCTCCCCGAGAAGGCCACCACCGCCGCGAACACCACGCCCAGCAGGCTCTCGCCCACGATGAGGCCCGACGACAGGAGCACGCCCAGCTGCTTCGTGGCTTCGGGCTTGGCCGCGCCGTCGGCGCGGGCGTTGAACCACCATCCCACGATGGCCCCCACCACCACCATGAGCGTTGTGGACGTGGGGAGGTAGATCCCCAGCCCGACGGCCAGCGGCGGCAGACGCCACGACTTGGTGCCCACGCGCAGCATCTGGTCCACCACGATGGTGGCGCCGCCGATGACGCCGCCCAGGGCAATGAGCCCCCAGTCGATGTTGTTCTGGATGACGCCCTGGGCCAGCGCCGAGATGAGCCCCGCCTGGGGCGCCGGCAGCGCCCGGGCCGGATCCACGCCGGGGGCCCCCAGGAAGCCGTAGGCCTGGTGGAGGAGGTCCAGGACCGGCGGAATGACGAGGGCCCCTGCGATGACGCCGATCACCAGGGCCCACTGCTGCTTCGACGGGGTGGCGTCCACCAGCTGGCCGGTCTTCAGGTCCTGGAGGTTGTTGTTCGCGATGGACGCTACGGCGAAGACCACCGAGGTGAGGAAGAGGGAGAAGGCCACCAGCGCCTGGCCCGCCGACGCCGGCATGAGCGACTTCACGCCCACCACGAGAAGGAGGGCCGCCACCACCACGACCAGGATGCCGATGCCCGAGAGCGGGCTGTTGGAGGAGCCGATGAGGCCGGCCATGTAGCCGCACACCGTGGACACCAGAAAGCCCATGACGACCACGAAGACGACGCCGCCCAGGGTGAGCACCAGGGCCTCCGAACCGAGCCCGCTCTGGACGCTGAAGTGGTAGAGCAGCCACGCCACGGGGATCAGGCAGATCAGCGACACCAGCCCCACGGTGCCGATGGGGATGTCCTGCTCGGTGCGCGGGAGCGTGTCGGCCTGTCCCGCCGCGCGAACGCGAGAGGCGGCCCGGGCCCCGGCCAGGCCGCCCACCACCGGCTTGATCAGCGTGCCCAGCGTCCAGATGGCGGCGATGCCGATGGCGCCGGCGCCCACGAAGCGCACGTACTGGCTCCATCCCTCCTGGGCCACGTCGGTGGCCGTCCCCGCCATGGGGTGCAGGAGGGTGAAGTGGGGCACGGCCCACCCCCACCCGATGAGGGCGCCCAGGAGCATGGCGATCCCCACCGAGAGCCCCACGAGGTGGCCGATGGCGAAGAGGGCGAAGGAGAGGCTGAAGTCGTAGCCCGACGCCGCGTTCCGGTCGCTTCCCACGAAGAAGTAGTGGGCCACGTTGCTGGCGAAGAACCTGGTCTGCACCACGACGTAGAACACCGCCGAGACCACGCTGCCCACCACCACCGCCTTGAGGCCGGCGCCGCTGGTCTCCACGGCCTCGCTGGCGTCCCGTCCCTCCTGGCCTGCCCCCACCTTCAGGACCTCGGCGCACGCCACGCCCTCGGGATAGGGGAGGTCCGAGTCGGTGACCAGCGCCCGGCGCAGCGGGATGGTGTACATGACCCCCAGCACGCCCCCGGCGGCGCAGATGGCGAAGGTCACCCAGAAGGGAAAGCCGGTCCACCATCCGACGATGATGAGCCCGGGCAGCACGAAGATGATGGCCGACAGGGTGCCCGCGGCCGACGCCACCGTCTGGACGATGTTGTTCTCCTGGATGGTGGCGTCGCCGAAGGCGCGCAGCACCGCCATGGAGATCACGGCCGCGGGGATGGAGGTGGAGAAGGTGATCCCGGCCTTGAGGCCGAAGTAGACGTTCGCCGCGGTGAAGATCAGCGTGATCACCACGCCGAGCACGAGTCCACGGAGGGTGAGTTCCGCCACCGGCATGGCGCCGACGTTCTGTTCCGTCCTCACGCCGTCTCCTTCTGGAAGGGCTTCGTTCGAGGGTGGTAGTCGCGCTACCGGTATATCCAGCGAGCACCGGATGCGTCAAGCGCGCCACCGTCACCCGAGCCCCGGAGGCTCTGGCACGGCTCCTCTCGGGCGCACCGGTGATCCCAGGGGGTGCCCCGACTGTTCCCCCGACCGACGACGGACGGTGACCGGACGTGGCGCCGGAGACGGACCCCGGACCGTCCGGCGTTGACGACTCCCCGAGCTCCGGCCTATGCTGAGCACGGCCGGGCGCGCGTCGGCTGCACGCCCGCGTCTTTCGAGGCCTCTCCGCGGCCCCCGCACCCTCCCTGCCGGTCTTTGCCTGCCTCCCGGCACGCGGCCATGGGACCCGATGTCATGGTTCACAGGATGTATGGGGGAAAACGCCTGCATGCTTTCGCTCAGGGCGTTCGGTACGCTCGATGCACGGGACGATGCAGGGGAGCCGCTCGAGGCGCTCCTGGCCCAGCCCAAGCGGGCGGGGCTCCTGGCGTATCTCGCCCTCTCCCAACCCGGCGACTTCCAGCGTCGGGATACGCTCCTGGCCCTCTTCTGGCCCGAGCTGGACCAGGCCCACGGACGAGCCGCGTTGAGCCAGGCCCTGACCTTTCTCCGTCGGAACC
>JASFRY010000441.1:0-4347 GCA_050114675.1 Gemmatimonadota bacterium
GATCGGGCGTCACACAGGCGGCATCCATGTAGAAGTCTCCGCCGGTGTCTTCGAAGTCGGTCGCCCGCGGGACGGGCCCGGTTACGCTGAGCCAGTCGTTGACCGCGGTGGGACCGTCAGTCCACGTAAGGGAGGCTGCGTGGGCTCGCAGGAAGGTCTCGTCGACCGCGGCCGGCATTCCCACTTCGTGTACCGTGCCATCCCGGTGGCGACTGTAGCGGGAGGTGAGGGCTCCGGAGTGGAGGAAGATGTGGGGGAGCCCACCCCGGAGCAGAACCTCACGGAGACCGCCGGTGTGGTCATAGTGACCATGGGAGAGGACGACGGCGTCGGCCGTCTCGATCTCGATCCCCAACTGGCGTGCGTTGTGGAGTAGGACTCCCGGCGTCTGGCCGGTGTCGAAGAGGACCCGCTCGGACCCCGCCTCGAGCCAGAGCGACAGGCCGTGCTCCGCCTGCAGCCCACGCCCGCCCGCGCTGTTCTCCACGAGAATCGTGATACGAATCGGTCTGGCCATCTCTTGCGCCGCACCCCGCGGTGTCTGCCGGGCGTCCATGACGGAGTCTGCACGCACGGATGCGTCGTCCACCGCTGAAGATACTGTAGAGTATCTTTCTACCAACGTAGCGGTCGCGCCTGGATGGGGGCAAGATCGCCTCCTGGAGAACAACAGGCCGGGATGAATGGCGCTTGACAGGGAAGCTACCCTTCTTGAGAGGGAGATACCAACGAGTATGTCCTCCCCCGAACGGCTGTCTCAAACGAAGTGGCGTTGAATCCCGGAGGATCTGGCGGCCGAAGCGGGGCACGAGGCTGCCGGGGTGGGGCAAGCATGGTCCCAGACATCCAGAGTGTCCTGAGCCAGGCCATCATGATCACGGTCTTCGTGGCCGTCATGATGATCGCCGTGGAATACCTCAACGTCCTCACCCGAGGTGCCTTCGAGGGGTGGTTGAGAGGCTCGCCCTGGGTCCAGTATCTGGCGGCGGCTCTTCTCGGCGCGCTTCCGGGCTGTCTCGGCGCGTTCACCGTCGTCGCGCTCTATTCCCATCGCGTCGTGACGGTGGGGGCGCTGGTGGCCAGCATGATCGCCACCAGCGGCGACGAGGCCTTCGTGATGCTGGCCCTCTTCCCCGGCAGGGCAGTCCTGCTCATGGTCGGGCTCGCCGCCCTCGGCTTTGCCGTTGCCCCGCTCGTGGACCGGCTGGCAGGCGGGGCTCGATACTGCAGCGGCGCGTGCGGCGAGCTGACGGTGCATGAGACGCGATGTGAGTGCTTCCCTCGAAGCCAGCTCATCCGCCAGTGGCGCCCACCCCACAAGGCGAGGGTCTTCCTGGCCGTGGGGACGGCAGCGTTCACGGGCTGGGTCGTCCTGGGCGGGGCCGGACTGCCCACGCGGTGGAGTTGGGTGCGCGTGACCCTGCTGCTCGTCGGGCTCTTCGGTGCCTTCGTGGTGAGCACGGTTCCCGACCACTTCCTTCGCGAGCATCTGTGGCGGCACGTGACGGTTCGGCACGTGCCCCGGATCTTCGCGTGGACCGCCTTCGTGCTCCTGGCCATGGTGCTGCTGGAACGGGTGGCCGACCTGGAGGCCCTCGTACGCGACAATCCGTGGGCAATGTTGGGGGCGGCCGGACTCCTGGGCGTCATTCCGGAATCCGGCCCCCATCTCGTGTTCGTGACGCTCTATGCGGCGGGAGGAATCCCCGCCGCGATTCTCGTGGCGAGCTCCATCGTCCAGGATGGGCACGGGATGCTCCCGCTGCTCGCGCAGTCGAAGCGCGACTTCTTGCGGGTCAAGGCCATCAACCTGGTGGTCGGGATGGTCTCCGGTGGGATCCTGCTCCTGCTGGCAGGCGGTCCGTGACGTCTGCCGCGACGAGAGCGAAGTCACGGACGAGGGTCGATGACAAGGAGGATGCAATGACGCAGATCCACATGGACGATGTCTGGATGAGAGAGCTCCTCCCTCGCGGGTGGCCCGCGGGCACGTCCACCGTGATCACCGGCGCGGGTGGGTCGGGAAAACCCCTGATCGGCCAGGCAGTGGCGGGCAGCTGGCTGCGCCACGGCGGCAGCGTCGTGTTCATGTCGCTCCAGTATCCGAGCCACGAGTTCGTCGTCGAGGGCCTTCGGCGGATCGGCGGGCTGGAGCTGGCCGACTGCGCGGAGCGCGTCGCCTTCCTCGGGCTGGACGCGGAGATCGCGGGGCTGGTCGTGGATTCGCCCGGACGGATCCGGGCGAATCTGGTGATCCCGCAGGTATGGGATGAGGCCGTGGAGGCGGCAGCCGCACACGTGCCCGGCGGAGGGCCCGGCACCCTGATCTTCGGCTCCGCGCTCAATCTGCTTCTGTTCTCCCCGACCTACGGATCCGAGATCCTCGGGAGGATGAAGCGCACCCTGGTGGACGTAGGCGACCGAAGCACCCTGTTCGCCGTGAGCAACTCCGCAAAAGCGGAGCAGGTAGCGGAGCTCGAGGACCTTGCGGACAACCTCCTCATCTCCAATAGAATCCGTGACCCTTTCCGGCTCTCGGTACGTATCGAGCGCATGAAGGGAGTGAAGTTCAATCCCGAGCCGGTGGAGATTCCCATCCCACCCGAGACTCTGGCGGAGGTGAAGGCCATAGCGGATCACAGCCGCCGACGGGTGATTCCCGTGATCATGGACATCTGACCCCGGGTCGCGCCCGCGTCATGGCCAGGGATCCCACGCGCACGCACCGGGAGACGGGTGTCTCCGCAGGTCGAGGCTCTCTCCGGGGCCCGGCCAGAGGCACGTACGCCATCTTCATCTGGCACGGCTTCTTTCTGGCGCTGACGAAGACGACCCTCGATCTCAACACCGTCTTTCCCGCCTTGGTCAGCTCCCTGGTCGAGTCGAAGACGGTGTTCGGTATCCTGTATGCCATCATGCTGGGCGTGCCCTTCGCCTTCAACATCGCCTTCGGCCATTTTCTGCAGAAAAGGCCCAGACGGAAGCGCTACCTCCTGGCAGGCATCTACCTTCGGGCGCTCTCCTTTCTCGGGATGGCCCTCTTCACCCTCCGGTTCGCGGTGGAGGCTCCACGCCTGGTGGTCGCCAGCCTGTTCGTGTGGATCTTCCTCTTCTCGTTCAGCGGCGGGTTCGCCGGCATCAGCTACGCAGATCTCATCGCCACCATGGCCCCGACCGGTACGCGGGGCCGTCTCTATGCGGCCAAGCAGTTCGCCGCCAGCGTGGCCATGCTCATAGGTGGGGTCGTGGTGGCGGGTGCCCTGGGGCTCGGATCCCTCGCCTATCCGCTGAACTTCGCCGTCGTCCTGGGTATCGGTTCGGCCGGCCTCGTGGTCGCCTCCCTGGGATTCTGGAGGATCCGGGAGCCTCCCAGGAAGGTGGAGTCCCCGCCCGAGGAGACCTTCCGGTCCTTTCTGCGGCGGGTCCCGTCCATCGTGGGTGGGGACCGGAGGTTCCTGCGGTTCATCCTGTCCAGCAACATGGCCAGCTTCAGCCTCATGCTGCTTCCGTTCTACATGATCTTCGCCAAGGACATCCTGGGGGTCGGCGGGGAGTGGGTAGGGCGATACCTGCTGCTTCAGGTTGTCGGCGCCATCGTCTCCAATCTCGTCTGGGGATACCTGAGCGGCAGGAAGGGCTCCAGGGCGGTGGTGCGCGTATGTATCTTCATGGGCGGAGCAATCCCCCTGCTGGCTCTGTTGCTCCGTCCCTTCGGTCCTGGTCCCTTCGGACTCGTGTTCGTCCTGGTGGGATTCGTCATGAGCGGTCGCAGCGTGGGCTTCGAGCCCTACTTGCTGGACCTCGCTCCGGAGGATCGGCGTACGGTGTACGTAGGCATCAACGGGACCCTGAACTTCTCTCGCGTGGTCCTTCCCATTCTGGGCGGTGTCGTCATGGATCTCTTCGGATTCACGAGCGCGTTCCTCCTCACCGCCGGAGCCATGGGCGTGGCGTTCTTCCTCCTGGGCGAGGCACCTGAACGAGGCGAAGCGACATGACATCACCGTTGGACAGCCCGGGCTGCGCAAACGCGGAGAAGGACGGGCCGGCGGAGTCGGCACAGGGCATCTCCATGGAGCAGCTCTCGCCGGCACGCTTCGAGGCCGTGCTCGCCAGCATCACCGACGGCGTCTTCACGGTAGATCTCGACGGGCGCATCACCTGCTTCAACCGGGCTGCCGAAGCCATCACGGGCTTCCCGAAGGAGGAGGCCATCGGAAGCCCATGCCGGTCCATTTTCCGTTCCGACATCTGCGATGAGGCGTGCGCCCTGCGGTACACCATGGAGACCGGGGAGCCGATCGTGGACCTCATGGTGCATATCCGCAATGCCCAGGATGAGGAGAT
>JASFRY010000442.1:0-4343 GCA_050114675.1 Gemmatimonadota bacterium
GCCGAACGCCTCGGCGACGCCCGCGTACGTCACCTGACCGTCCACGGCGTTGACACCGAGCTTCAGGGCGTGGTCGTCGGCGCACGCCTGCTTCCACCCCTTGCCGGCCAGGGCCATGGCGTAGGGCAGCGTCGCGTTGGTGAGTGCCAGCGTGGACGTGCGGGGCACGCCGCCGGGCATGTTGGCCACGGCGTAGTGGATCACGTTGTCCACGGTGTAGACCGGATCGTGGTGGGTGGTGGGGTGGATGGTCTCCACGCACCCGCCCTGGTCCACCGCCACGTCGACGATGACGGTGCCGGGGCGCATGAGCTTCAGGTCGTCCTTGACGATGAGGTGCGGCGCCTTGGCGCCCGGGATCAGGACGGCGCCCACGATGAGGTCGGCGTCCTCGACCTGCTTCCGGATGGCGTAGCGCGTGCTGAAGAGCACGTTCACGTTGGCCGGCATCACGTCGTCGAGGTAGCGGAGGCGGTTGAGGTTGATGTCCATGATGGCCACCCGCGCGCCGAGGCCGGCCGCCATCTTTGCGGCGTTGGTGCCCACCACGCCACCGCCCAGGATCAGCACCTTGCCGGGGAGCACCCCGGGCACGCCGCCCAGAAGCACGCCGAGACCACCCTGGGGCTTCTCCAGGTACTTGGCCCCTTCCTGGACCGCCATGCGTCCCGCCACCTCCGACATGGGGGTGAGGAGGGGAAGCTCGCCCGAGGCCAGCTCCACCGTCTCATAGGCGATTGCGATGGCCTTGGTGTCGAGGAACGCCTTGGTGAGCTCCTCGTCGGCGGCGAAGTGGAAGTACGTGAAGAGGACCTGGCCCTCCCGGATCTTCGGCCACTCGGGACGGATGGGCTCCTTGACCTTCATGATCATCTCGGCCCGCTGCCACACCTCGTCGGAGGTGGACACGATCTCGGCGCCAGCGGCCTCGTAGAAGTCGTTGGTGAAGCCGCTGCCGAGGCCGGCGTTGGTCTCGATGATGATCTGGTGGCCGGCCTGGGAGAGCATCTCCGCGCCAGCGGGGGTGAGCGCAACCCGGTATTCGTCGGGCTTGATCTCTTTGGGTACGCCGATGAGCATTGCGGTCTCGCTTGCGTAGGGTCGAAAGCGTGGTTGTGTGGGGGAGGGCCCGGCGAGTCAGGCCGACCTGCCATGCGTGACCCGCACTCAGCCCCTCAAAGCTAGGATGCCGCGCGGGGTTTACAAAGACCCGGCGGCTCCCTCGTCCAGACCACGCGATCCGTCGGAGGGACCGAGCCTCGTGATGAGCTGGCGCGTGGGGTCGAAATAGCGCCCTGCCAGGACGCTGACCTCCTCGTCGGTCACGGCGTCGAGGCGCCCCAGCAGATCGTCCAAACCCAGGAAGGGCTCGTCGTGCAGGGCGAAGGCGGTGAGGCGGTGGAGGCGGGCGCCGGTGGACTCCAGCGACAGCATGACCTGGCCCTTCACCTGCTGGCGAACCTGATCCAGCTCGTGCGGCGCCAAACCGTCTCGCGCCACCCGCGCCAGCTCCTCCAACACCACGTCCACCGCCTCGGCCGCGGTAGCCGACCGGGTCCCCACGTAGACCCCCCCGACTCCGGCCGCGGAGTAGAACGACTGGTACGTGTAGACGGAGTAGCAGAGACCGAGCTCTTCGCGGACGCGCTGGAAGAGGCGGCTGCTCATGCCGTCCCCCAGGGCCGACGAGAGGAGGACGAGTCCGTAGCGTAGGGGATCCGAGTGGCCGGGGAGCGCCGTCCCCAGGACCAGGTGGGTCTGGGCGGTGTCCCGGTGGACGCGCTCGTCCCCCGAGCCCGGACGGCCGGGCGGCCGCGCCGCCTCCGGCGCCGATCCGGCCGGCAGGGCACCGAAGTGCGCCTCCACCTGCCGCACGAAGGCCTCGTGATCCACGTTGCCGGCGGCGGCGACGACGAGGTTCTGGCCCCGGTAGGCCCGGTCGTGGAGCCCACGAAGGGCGTCGCCGGGCATGGCCTCCACGCTCGCCGAGGTGCCCAGGATGGAGCGGCCGTAGGGATGATCCCCCCAGAGCCGAGCCTCGTGCAGCTCGAAGACCAGATCGTCCGGCGTGTCTTCCACCTCGGCGATCTCCTCCAGGATCACCTCCCGCTCCCGCTCCAGATCCTCCTCGCGGAGGAGCGGATCCAGCACCAGGTCGGACAGGACATCGAGGGCCTGGGAAAGGTGCTGGTCCAGCACCCGAGCCTGGTAGGAGGTGTGCTCCCGGCTGGTATACGCGTCCAGCGAACCGCCCAGGCTCTCCAGGGAGAGGGCGATCTCCCGGGCCGAGCGGCGGCGCGTGCCCTTGAAGACCATGTGCTCCAGCAGGTGGCTCGCACCCGCGTGCTCGGTGGGATCGTGGGCCGCCCCGTGGCGCACCCAGACGCCCGTGGACACGGACCGCACGCCGGGCATGTGCTCCGAGAGCACCCGCACGCCATTGCCCAGGCGGGTGTCGGCGAGGGCGCCGTCGGTGATGCCCGCACCGGGCACGTCCAGGGTCCCGGATGACGAAGAGGGCACGGGTCGAGACCCGTGCCCTCCACGACCGTGACGCGCCATGCGCTGCAGCGTCAGGCCTCCGCGCCGGCCCCTGCGGGCTGCTCCTCGGCGCCCTCCTCGGCGATGGCGGCCTTCCGCGACAGGCGCAGACGGCCCTTCTCGTCGATGGACAGGAGCTTCACGCGGACGATATCGCCCTTCTTGAGCACGTCCTCGGTCCTTTCGGTGCGCTTCTCCTGCAGCTCGGAGATGTGGCACAGCCCCTCGGTGCCGGGCATGATCTCGATGAAGGCGCCGAAGGTGGTGGTGTTCTTCACCGGACCCTCGTAGATGCGCCCCACCTCGGGCTCGGCCACGATGGCCTCGATCATCTCCCGGGCACGGGAGCCGGCCTCGCCGGACACCGCGGCGATCTTCACCAGACCCGAGTCGTCGATGTCGATGGTGGCACCGGACTCGTCCTGGATGGCGCGGATCGTCTTGCCCTTGGGCCCGATGATCTCGCCGATCTTCTCCGGGTTGACCTGGATGGAGACGATCCGCGGCGCATAGTCCGAGAGATCGTCGCGAGGGTCGCCGAGGGCCTGGTCCATGAGGCCCAGGATGTGCATGCGGCCCTTGTTGGCCCGCTCCAGCGCCTCCTTCAGGATCTCGACGGTCAGGCCCGCGATCTTGATGTCCATCTGGATCGACGTCACGCCCTTCCGCGTCCCGGCGACCTTGAAGTCCATGTCTCCCAGGGCATCCTCCAGCCCCAGGATGTCGGTGAGCACCGCCACCCGGTCGCCCTCCTTGATGAGCCCCATGGCCACGCCCGCGCACGCAGCCTTGATGGGCACGCCGGCGTCCATGAGCGCCAGGGAGGAGCCGCACACCGTGGCCATGGACGAGGAGCCGTTGGACTCCAGGATGTCGGACACGATGCGGATGGTGTAGGGGAAGTCGTCGTAGGCCGGGAGCAGCGGCTGGATGGCCCGCTCCGCCAGGTTCCCGTGTCCGATCTCGCGGCGGGAGGTGCTCCGGTACGGCCGGGCCTCCCCTACCGAGAAGGGCGGGAAGTTGTAGTGCAGCATGAACGACTTGGTGACTTCCTCACGGGTGTCGATGGAGTCGATGCGCTGCTCGTCGCGGGTCGTGCCGAGGGTCACCACCGCGAGAGACTGGGTCTGGCCGCGGGTGAAGAGCGCCGACCCGTGGGTCCGGGGGAGCACGCCCACCTCACACGTGATGGGCCGGATCTCGTCGAGGCCCCGGCCGTCAGCGCGCTCGCCCTTGTCGAGGATCTGCTGGCGCATCGTCTTCTTCTCGATGCCCCGCAGGATCTCGCCCACGTCCTTCTCGTGCTCGGCGAACTCGTCGTCCTCGTCCACGAGCTGTCCGACCACGTCTTCGCGAAGAGCCGCCATGGCCTGCTGACGCTCCGACTTCTCCTGGAGGTTGAGCGCCTCCTCCACCCGCGACGCGGCCATGCTCTCGACCTTGGACTTCAAGGCGTCGGCCGGCAGCGTGGCCGTCCACTCCATGTCGGGCACACGCAGGTCGGCGATGAGCTCCTCCTGGAGCGCGCACAGCTCGCGGATCCCCTCGTGCGCAACCTGAAGGCCCTCGAGGATCTCCTCCTCGGGGACCTCCAGAGCGCCACCCTCGACCATGAGGATGGCGTCCTTGGTGCCGGTGACCACGATGTCCAGGTCCGAGTACTCG
Organism: Gemmatimonadota bacterium; assembly: GCA_050114675.1. Lineage (GTDB taxonomy): Bacteria > Gemmatimonadota > Gemmatimonadetes > Longimicrobiales > Gaopeijiaceae > SZUA-318. The sequence goes on from JASFRY010000442.1 coordinate 4,207, forward strand.
AGCTGCTGGAATGTGGGGTTCAGCACCCAGGTGTCCTTGATCCGTCCGATGCGCACCGCCGAGACGGTCTCGCTGAACGGGATCTTGGACATGTTCAGCGCCACGGAGGCACCGAGCATCCCCAGGACGTCGGCGTT
>JASFRY010000443.1:0-4301 GCA_050114675.1 Gemmatimonadota bacterium
GCGCGCCGACCTTTTGCAGGCCGACCCCCGCAAGGCCGACCTGACGCTCCGGCATCTCCTGACCATGGAGTCGGGCATGCTGTGGGCGGACCTGGAGACCTATCCCTACTCCGACCCCCGGAACGACCTCGTGCGGATGTTCAACAGCGCGGACCCCATCGGCTTCATTCTGTCCCGGGACCTCTATGCTCCACCGGGCGAGGACTTCGAGTACTGCAACGCCAACACGAACCTCCTGGGCGACATCGTGGGAAGGGCCACCGGGCAGCGGTTGGATGACTACTCCCGGGAGCACCTCTTCGACCCCCTGGGGATCTCGGAATACGAGTGGCAGATGATCTCCGAGGACGTCGTTTTCGCCTCGGGTGATCTCCGGCTCCGGCCCCGGGACATGGCGAAGGTGGGCGAGCTGTTCCTTCGAAAGGGCGTGTGGAGGGGGACGCAGGTGGTCTCACGCCGCTGGGTGGAGGACGCCACCGCCCGCCATGCCGTCCCCGACGGCCCCCACGCGTGGGCGGACGGCTACGGCTTCGGCTGGTGGCACTGGGACATCCCCGTGGACGGCGTCACCTATGCCGTCTACATGGCCAGCGGGTGGGGAGGGCAGTGGATCTTCGTGATCCCCGCCAAGGACATGGTCTTCGTCACCACGGCGGGCAACTACGAGCGCGATGCGCCCATGGACGCTTACCGCATGTTGGCAGAATATCTCCTCCGTTCCTGAGACGGTCCCGTCACTCGATCTTGAACGCCACCACCGGATCCACGCGCAGGGCTCGCAGCGCCGGGATCAGGCTCGCCAGCACGACCGTGGACAGGACCATGGCGGTGACCCCGAGGAGGATCCACGGGCCCGTCGGGACCGCTCCCACCAGAGCCGACCGGACGAGGGACCCGGTGGCGACCGCGAGGCCGACCCCCAGCACGACCCCCACGCCCGACAGACCCAGAAACACGCCGAGGACCGACCGTAGGATCTCACCGGCGGTTCCGCCCAGCGACATCCGGATCCCGATCTCCCGGGTCCTCCGGACGACGGCATAGGAAAGCACGCCGTAGATGCCCAGGACGGCCAGAAGGACCGCCACCCCGGCCAGTCCGCCCAGGAGGATGGAAGCGAGACGTGCCCATCGGTAGTTCCGGTCGTACCGGGCCCGCTCCCTCAGGGATGCCACGGAGACCGGGACGGTGGGCAGGATCTCGCGGAGCACGGCCCTCGCTGCCGTAGCGACGGCCACGTCGCCGCCTCCGGCCTTCAGGACGACGCTGAACTCGGACCGGGGGTACTGGGCGGCCGCGCGGTAGTACTCCGTCGCCTCCGAGCGGGCGAAGCCGTACCGCACGTTCCCCACCATGCCCACGACCTCGTGCCACACGCCGCTCGCTTCCGTCCCGATGCGGACGCGCTTCCCTACCGGGTTCTCTCCAGGCCAGTAGCGTCGCGCCAGAGTCTCGCTGACCACGGCGACGGGCGTGCTGCTCGCCACGTCACTGGCGTCGAAGCTGCGCCCGGCGAGCAGCGGAATCTCCATGACCCGGAAGTAGTCCGTGCTCACCACGCTACTGTGGAGGATGGTCTCCTCCACGCCCTCCGACGTCTCCACGCCGGCCGGCGGCATGGAGTACATGCCCATGAGAGGCATCTGAGACGCCAACGCCACGCCTTGCGTGCCCGGCACGGATGCCAGTCGGCGCGTCAGGTCCTCGAAGAAGGCGCGCTGCTCGTCGCCTGCCGCGTTGCGCAGCCGCGGGACCGACACGTACGTCGCAAAGACGCCGTCCATCCCGTAGCCCGGATCACGCGCCGTGGACACGCGGTAGCTCTGGAAGAACGTGCCGCACACCGACAGGAGGAGAACCGCCAGCGCCACTTCGGCGGCCACGATGGCACCGTGGCCGCGAAGGCCTCCTCGACCGCCCGCCGCACCCAGCCCCCCGTCACGCAGCGTCGCGTTGAGCTCCGAGCGTCCGGTCTGAACTGCCGGCAGGAGGGCCACCAGGACCGCCAGTCCCCCGGTGATGGCCACCATCACCAGGGCCACTCGGCCGTCGATCGCGATCTCCTCGGCACGGGGCACGGCCATGGGAAGCGCGGCGAGGAACGGGGTCAAGGAGACCCGGGCCAGAAGGCCGCCCAGAAGGCCACCCAGGCCCGCCAGGAGGAGGCTCTCGCCCAGCACCAGACCGGCCAGCCGACCCGAGCCGGCCCCCAGGGCCGCGTGGACGGCGAACTCCCGGCGGCGCTCGGCAGACCGGGTCAGCAGAAGGCTGGTGACGTTGGCGCAGCCCAGGATGAGCACCAGGAGGGCCGCGCCCAGGAGGAGGAGGAGCCCCTGTCGGGCTCCGGCGACGGTGATCTCCCGGAGGGGAAAGACCAGCACCTCGAAGTCTCGCTCTTCCGGGTGGATCGCTGCGATCTCCGTCGAGACGCGGCGCATCTCCCCTCGGGCCTCTTCCAGCCCCACGCCGGGCGCCAGTCGGCCCACGGCGTTGAGGTAGCCAGCGCTCCGTGTTTGATCGAGCACGCGGGCGTCACCGAAGTTGACCCAGACGTCGGTGGACGCCGCCGGAAACGCGAAGTCCTCGGGCATGACTCCGACCACCGTGTACTCGGTGCCATCCATCCGGACAGTCCTCCCCACCATCCCGGGATCGCCCCCGAATCTCCTCATCCACAGTCCGTGGCCCAGCACCACCACCGGTGCAGCACCCAGGGCGTCGTCCTCGGGCACGAGGTAGCGTCCTCGTTCCGCCGGCACGCCAAGGGTCGCGAAGAGGCCGGAGGTTACCACCGCGCCGGAAACCCTGAGGGGCTCGTCGCCTTCCTCCAGGGAGCCCGACCACCCCGCGTACGCACCCAGGTGGGAGAAGGCGCGGGATCTCTTCTCCCAGTCGAAGAAGGTGGCCGCCGGGGTGGCGAACCACCCGCCGGCATCGGCGGCGGTGGGCGGAGCCGGGAACCAGTCCGGGTCGACCCGGGACAGGTTGAGGAGCTCGTCCGGGCTCTCGTAGGGGAGCGGGCGCAGGAGCACGCTGTCCACCATGGCGAAGGCCAGCGTCGTGGCGCCGATGCCCACCGCGAGGGTGAGCACGACCACCAGCGCGAACCCGGGACGACGGGACAATCCACGGACGGCATGCCTGAGGCCTGCCCGGAGACCCAGCCCCGAGCGGCCGCCACCGCCGCGATAGGTGAGGGCGAACCGGGCGACGTAGCTCCAATACCAGAGGGTGGCGAAGGCCCTGGGTCGATGCCCCCAGCGGGTGGCCATCTCCTCTCGAGCGTCACCGAGGATGCTCCGGCCTTTGGGATCACGGCCGACCAGCCACTCGAGGATCTTCTCGGCCGAACGAGGAGGGTGCCGTCCCTCTTGCCGGGGCGTCATCGGTCCGTCTCCAGCAGGCCACGCACCCCGTCCCACATGTTCATGAGGCGGGCACGGGTCTCGGCGAGCTCCCGGATGCCGGCCTCGGTGACGCTGAAGCGTCGCCGGGGGTGGCCGCCCCGTTCGGGCGAGCCGTCCTCGACGTCCCACGTCAGGAGCCCTTTGGCTTCCAGGCGCTCCATGGTCTTGTAGAGCGTCCCTCGGGAGACTACGTGACCGGCCTCTCGGTCCAACTCCCGGAGCACTTCCAGGGCGAACGCCCCTCCGCCCAGCCGGAGCACCGCCAGCAGCACCAGGTGCTCCACCTCACCCATCGGCTTCGTTCCCATCGGCCCGGCCACCTCCACCGCGATGTCGAGAATGTCTACCTCGCTGCATGTATACGCCCCCTGATCGATGTAGACAAGAGCGACATCGAAGCCCCCGGCCCAAGAGCCGACCGGCCGGTCGGACGGCGCGAGTACGCGCTTGACAGGTTAGTATACGTTTGTATAACATACTTCCATACGGGAAGAGCTTCAGGGGATGACCTATGCCCAAGGGCGAATACCTGGCCGAGTTCGAGATCTACGTGATGCTGGCGGTGCTGAGGCTGGGCAGCGACGCGTACGGCGTGACGATCCGAAAGGAGATCGAGGAGCGGGCCGGCAGGTCCGTCTCCGTCGGCGCGGTCTATGCCACCCTGGGGCGGCTCGAGGAGAAGGGGATGGTGGACTTCCGCGCTTCGACGCCGGAACCGGTCCAGGGTGGACGCTCCAGGAAGCTCGTGTCCCTGACTCCTGCGGGCGAAGCTGCACTCGAGCACTCCACGGCCATGCTTCGCCGCATGATGCAGGGAACCCCCGTCGCTCAGAAAGGTTGACCTCCGGAGGCGGATCATGGTCACGCCACCTCGGCTTGCCAGCCTCCTGTTGA
>JASFRY010000444.1:0-4295 GCA_050114675.1 Gemmatimonadota bacterium
TCCACCGCATGATCCGCATCCTCGACCGCCTGGTCGTCCGGACCTTCCTCAAGCTCTTCGTCGTCTTCCTCATGGCGGCGCCGCTGCTGTTCGTCCTGGGTGACTACGCGGCCCTCGAATTTCGATTCCGTAGCAACGAGCTGGGTGTTGCCTCGACCCGTCTGGGGCACTTGTCCCGGCGGATGACGGGTTAGTCGGAGCACTACGGTGGTGAGAATGCCGCAAACACGCGTTGAACGTTGGGACCCTATCGATCTCCCTTCCGGTCGGCTTCAGGCGTCCCGCGTGCCACGGCGCGCCCCGAAGGGGGTGTCTGGTCCTCCGTCACCTTCGCTGGCGGGTCCATCGACCCCCGAGAGGGGAGGCGCTGGGGCCGTCCGTCGCCTGTCGGCTCAGTTGGGCACCCGCGCCTTCACTTCCTCCATCCAGTTCTCCACCACGATCAGCGCCGGCGTCTCGTCGACCCCTGCGCCCTTCAGGCGCACCATGAGGAACCGCCGATCATCGGGGCTGATATCGAAATAGGTGTAGTCGGTGTTCACTCCGTACTGCGAGCCGATCGCGAACAGGACACGCTGCTCGCCCCGCCGCAACGTCTCGCCGGGGAGGACCGCCTGCGACACCAGCTCGCGGTTGCCGTTGATGAAGAACAGCTCCCGCCCGCTGTGCGCCCACACCGGACTCGTGCCGCCACCGGTCGACACCTGCCACTTGCCAGTTTGCACTTCCGGGAAGGGCCGCACGAAGATCTCGTGACGTTCCGTCTCGCTGGACTCGTAGGCCAGCCAGCGGCCGTCGGGCGAAAGCGCCGGTGCGGCTTCGCTATACGGCTCCGTGAGCAGCGGCCGGGGCACCGTGTCCCGGCCCACCCGCAGTGCCAGGATGTCGCGCCCGGTCGCCTGCCGGGTCGTTCGCGGGACCAACCACTGGTCGTCGAGCGACGTGACCGCCTCATAGATCGGAGCCTCGAGATCGAGCACGAGCGAGTCGGCGCCGGTGCCGTCCGCCCGCCGCGCATAGAGGTCATAGTTGCCGGCGCGATTCGAGATGAAGGTCACCGTCCGCCCATCCGGCGTCCAGCGCGGCCGGAGGTCGGACAAGTCACTGAACGTCAGCCGCGACAGCGGGCCCCGGTCCAGCTCCTTGATCCAGATGTCGTCGTTCTCGCCGGTCCGGATCCCGATCGCCAGCCGCGTCCCATCTGGCGACAGGGCCCAGCCAGAGAGGAGTAGTGGCTGCTGCTGGAAGATCCATGTCGTATCGACGGGCACGGCCTGCCCTTCCCGCGACACCCACACGGCCTCCCACCCGCCGGTGGCGGCGACACCCGCCAGGTAGGCCAGCTCCCCCGAGGCCGCGAGCGCGAACTGGGCCGTGGCGTTCACCCCGACCCCCTCGAAGAGCGGGACCGGGTTCCCCTGCAGGGCCAGCCGGCCGAGGTCGAACGCCACGCCGAACACGCTGCCGTCCCGCCGCACGAAGATCAGCCGCCCGTCGAGGTACGTCGCCGAGGCCACGTCGGGCAGGAGCCGCCGCGCCTCCCCGGACCGGCCATCGAGGACCCAGAGCTCCGAAACGGGAGTGCAGCCCAGAGTGCAGTCGAGGAACAGGATTCCCCGACCCCCCGGCAACGCGTCCACCGGAATCCCGCCGTGCCCTAGCTCCCCCGGGTACAGGACTTCCGCGGTGCCCCCGGCGGCAGGCACGCGGCGCAGGCGCCCGGCAGCGTCCGTGTAGGCCACCGTGCCGTCGTCCAGCCAGACGCCGCCGAGGCTGGCCCACACGGTGTCGGCGATCGTCGTCGCCGAGCCGCCGCCCACCGGCACCTTCCGCAGCTCTCCGCCGACATCGAAGGCGATCCACTGCCCGTCCGGCGACACGAAGGGCGACTCGGCCCCGTCCGTCCCCGCCAGCGGCGTGGCCTCCACACGGTCCCGGGCCTTCACCCAAAGTTGGTTCTTTGTCGTGTCGCTTCCGGGCCCGGTGTAGACCAGCCACGATCCGTCCGGCGCGAGCGCGAATTGTCTAGAGGCGAGAGGTCGCAACCCGCCACCCGCCGTGAACGTCAGCCTGTAGCGGGTCACGGGTAGAGGCGCGGCCGGCCGCAGGAGCGCCCAGGCCAGGGCGACCGCGAACACCCCCGCAAGCATCGTCGCAACGACCGCGACGTCCTTCCAGCGACGCCCCCCGAGCGCCGTAGGGGACTCAGTCCCATGCCGGAAGCCCGGATCCGCCAGCGCCTTCGCGAACTCCTGGGCTCCGGTGAAGCGGTCCGCCGGAAGCTTCTCAAGCGCCTTGCGGAGCGCCGCGTCCACGTTCGCCGGGACCGACCGCCTCGCCGTGGTCGCCGATACGGGCACGCCCTGGAGGATCTTGCCCAGCACCGCCTGCGCCGTGCTGCCCATGTACGGAGGGTCTCCCGTGAGCAGCTCGTAGAGCACCGCGCCCAGCGCATAGATGTCGGTCGCCGGACCCACCGTCTGGTCGCCCGTCGCTTGCTCCGGGCTCATGTAGTACGGCGTGCCCACGCTCAGCCCCGTCTCCGTCAGCCGCGCGCCGCCTGCCGCACCCACGGCCAGCGCGATCCCGAAGTCGCCCACCACCGGCTGTCCGTCCTGCATCATGATGTTGCCCGGCTTTACGTCCCGGTGCACCACCCCGTGCCGGTGCGCGTAGTCCAGCGCCCCCGCCACCGCCGTCGCGATCCTCACCGCCTCGTCCACCGGCAGCTGCTTCTCGCGATCGAGGCGCTGGCGGAGCGTCTCCCCTTCCACATAGGGCATCACGTAGAAGAGGAAGGAGTCGGCCTCGCCCGAGTCGTAGAGCGGAAGGATGTGCGGGTGCTGGAGGTTCGCCGTCGTCTCGATCTCGGCCAGGAAGCGCTCGGCACCGACGACGGCAGCCAGCTCGGGCTTCAACACCTTGAGGGCGACCTTGCGGTGGTGCCTGAGATCCTCAGCCAGATACACCGTGGCCATCCCGCCCTCGCCGATCTCGGACTCGACCGCGTAGCGGCGCTCGAGGGCGGCGTTCAGGCGTGCGACGGGGTCCGTCATCGGGCAGGGACGACGAGCGTCATCTTCGGTGCGCAACTTCCCGAACGTCTCAGACGTTCGGCCAGACGGGGGCAGGGGGCCGTCGGCACGTTAGGCGCGCACCCATGAGGATAGCAAGCTTCACTTCCGGAACGACGGCGAAACAGGAGAGAGGGAATCTCAAATGACCGTGCCTAGAACGTGCCTGAGAAGTCGGGGAAATCCGGTGAAAGCTCCCCGCCAGGCACCGGTGTCGGGTGGCGGAAAGCCATATGCCATACGACATTCACCGAAACTCCCGGCGTCGGGGCGCGCCTCCAAGCACTGGGTCGTGCGTTCGAGTCGCACCGGGGACACTTTCACCGACATCGTCCGTCTAGTCATGGCCCCAGGAGCCCCGCTCTCCCTGGCCGCATCGGGGCTTCGCCACCCCTGCTCCCAGGAGCCGGCGTACTGAGTCCTTCGTCCCGCGGCGTGGTTCCCGGCCTGTTCCTGGCCCTCCTGGCCGCCTTCTTCGTGCTGGCGGCCAACGACCATTGGCTCTTCCCGGCCCTGGACCGGACGGGGGTCCTCTACCTCGACACGGCGCCCCTGCTGGCCGAGGGCAGCCCGCCCGAGATCCCCGTGGCCGCGTGGGACGCCCCCACGCCCGTCACGGGGCTGGAGGGGCAGGGGACCCTGATGCCCCTGATCATGGCCGGCCTGGTACGCTTGGGGGCCCGGCCCCACGTGGCCGGGCTCTGGATCGTGGCGGCGGGGCTGGGGATCGCCGTGTTCGCCCTCTCCTGGGCCGCGGGGGGCGTGGCCGGCGTCCCGGGCGCCGTGGCGGCCGGTCTTCTCGTGCTCGTCGCGCCGCTCACCCGGGACGCGGCCACGGCGCTGGGACCCGACACCCTGCTGGCGGCGCTTGTGGCGCTCCTGGCAGGCGTCATGACGTACCAACCGCGGTGGTGGCTCCTCCACGGTGCCGTGGCGGCCCTGGCCTGGCTGGCCCACCCCGCCGGGGTCGGGGCCGTGGCCGCCGTGGCCATCTGGGCGGGAGCCCGGAGCGGCACGGGGAGCCGGCGGGTGGCCGCGGCGGCGATCGGCCTGGCGCCGGCGGCGCTCCTCCTCGCGGCGGGCACGCTCGATCCGCTCCTCTCCCCGCCGGTCGTGTCGGGCGGGCGCGGGGGACCGGCCGCCGCACTGGGCGGCCTTGCGCGGTGGGGCGCCGCGGGGCACGCCGGTCCGGTGGCCCTGACCGCCGGGCTCCTCGGTGTG
>JASFRY010000445.1:0-4285 GCA_050114675.1 Gemmatimonadota bacterium
TCGGACTCGAACCAGGTCTGGCTCGGCACCGGGGAAGGTAATTCCCGCAACTCCATCTCTCCCGGCGGCGGCATCTTCAAGTCCACCGACGGCGGCAAGACCTGGACATTCAAGGGACTGAAGGAGACCCAGGTCATCGGGCGCATCGTGGTGAACCCCACCAACCCCGACATCGTCTACGTCGCGGCGCTGGGACACATCTGGGATTCCAACCCCGAACGGGGACTCTACCGCACCAAGGACGGCGGCGACAACTGGGAGCTGGTGAAGAAGATCAGCGACAAGGCCGGCTTCGTGGACATCGTCCTCGATCCGCGGAACCCCGACGTGATCTGGGCGTCGAGCTGGGAGCGGGTGCGCGGGCCCTACTTCCTGAACAGCGGCGGGCCCGGCAGTGGGCTGTGGAAGAGCACCGACGGCGGTGACAGCTGGACCGAGGTCGAGGGCAACGGCTTCCCCACGGCCAACAAGGGCCGCATCGGCCTGGCCATCAGCCTGTCCAACCCCGACGTCATGTACGCCGAGGTCGAGGCCGAGAAGGAGGCGGACGGCTCCGGTGGGACCGGCCTGTACCGCTCCGCCGACGGCGGCGCGACCTGGGAGAAGATGAACGACGTGGACACGCGGCCGTTCTACTACTCCCAGGTGCGGGTGGACCCGCAGAACCCCGACCGGGTCTACTTCTCGTCCACGCCCATGCAGTTCTCCGACGACGGGGGCAAGACCTACGGGACCACCACCAACGACGTCCATGTCGACGACCACGCCCTCTGGATCGATCCCTCCGACGGCAACCGCATGGTGGTGGGCAACGACGGTGGCGTGGCCATCTCGTACGACCGGGGCGGAAACTGGAGCTACCTGAACCACATCGCCATCGGCCAGTTCTACGACGTCAGCTACAACTACGACACCCCCTACCGGGTTTGCGGCGGCCTCCAGGACAACGGCACCTGGTGTGCTCCGAGCCGCGTGGCCCAGGGCAGCATCGACAACTACTACTGGGCGACCATCGGGGGCGGGGACGGTTTCTACAGCGCCCAGGACCCGGTGGACCCGAACATCGCCTGGGTCGAATCCCAGGGCGGGAACATGGGCCGGGTGAACACCGCCACCGGCGAGCGCACCAGCCTCCAGAAGCCCGACTGGCGCGACCACTGGCTCCCGTATCAGGACAGCATCGTCAAGCTGAAGGACCAGGGCGTCAGCGACTCGGATCCGCGCATCCAGGACCTGAGGAAGCAGGCGTCTGCGGACTCGGCGAAGTACGACATGCGCTGGAACTGGAACACGCCGTTCTTCCAGAGCGTGCACGACCGGAGCTGGTTCTATGCCGGCGGCAACATGGTGGTGAAGAGCACGAACTGGGGTGAGTACCTGCACCCCATCTCTCCCGACCTGAGCTACGCCGACCCGGAGAAGGTGGACATCAGCCTCAACACCACCGGCGGCATCACCGTGGACGCCACGGGCGCCGAGACGTACGCCACGGTGGTGGCCCTGGACGAGTCGCCGCGGCACGCCGGCTGGCTCTACGCCGGCACCGACGACGGACGCGTGTGGATGACCAAGGACGACGGAGCGAGCTGGACCGAGCTGACGGGCCGCTTCCCCGGCGTGCCCAAGGGCACCTACGTGAGCCGCATCGAGGCCTCGAGCTTCGCCGACGGCCGGTTCTACGTGACCTTCGACAACCACCGGACCAACGACTTCACGCCGTACGTCTACGTGACGGAGGACGACGGCAAGACGTTCAAGTCCATCGCCAACAACCTCCCCACAGGCGGGCCCAACTTCGTGCACGTCCTCGAGGAGGATCCCCACAACCCCAACCTCCTGTTCGTGGGGACGGACGTGGGCGCCTACGTGTCCACGGATCGTGGTGCGTCGTGGCAGCCCTTCATGGACGGTCTGCCCACGGTGCCCGTGCACGACCTGGAGGTCCATCCGCGGGACCACGACCTCATCGCGGCGACCCACGGCCGCTCCATCTGGATCGTGGACATCACGCCGCTGGAGCAGATGACCGACAAGGTCATGGCGCAGAACGCGGCGCTCTTCGCGCCCCGGCCCGCCTTCCAGTTCGGCGGGGAGCCCCGGGGAGGCGAGTCCTCGACCCAGCAATACTTCAGCCGGCCCACGCCGGGCTCGGAAGCCGAGATCAGCTACTGGGTGAGCGACGGTACGGCCAAGACGCTGGCCGATGCCCAGGCATCGAGCAGCGACGAGGGGCAGGGGGCGCCGTCCGGCCCCCGTGCCGGCAGAGGAAGACCCGACGGGCAGGAAGCCCCGGCGCGGGCCATGCAGCAGCGTGGTCCCCAGGTGGAGATCACCATCACGGCGCCCGACGGCAGCGAGTTCCGAAAGCTCAGCGGCCCGGCTTCGGCCGGCCTCCACAAGGTGACGTGGAACTTCCGCGGCGAGGCGGGGCCCGCGCCCGAGCCGTCGCCGTACGAGAAGAAGGAGCAGGAGCGCATCGCCGCCCGCGCCAAGGTCGTGGCCGACTCCCTCAAGGAGGCGGGATGGGATGCTCAGATGCTGGATCGCATGCTGGGCGTCGTCACGGGCCAGACGAGCCGTCAGCAGGCCTTCGCCATGTTCGGCGGGGGTGGCGGTCGGGGCGGTCGCGATCCCGAGGCCTTCCAGGATCGCCCCGGCGAGACGCCTCCCGGCCAGGCCGGGGGCGGCTTCGACTACGGGAAGATGCGGGAGCTCGCGGACATGGTGAATCCCGGTGGCGGGCTGGGCAGCCTCTTCCGGCGCTTCAGTCGGGGCGGGGGTGCGCCGATGGCTGCGCCGGGCACCTACAAGGTGACGCTGAAGGTGGGTGACCAGACCTGGTCCCGGCACCTGAAGGTCGAGCGCCAGGAAGGCTACACGGGCGACTCCTCACCGTTCGAGGCTGACGGGGACGCGTTCCTGGAGATGCTGGGGATCCGCTGATCCCGCCAGGTCCTCCGAGGGACTGCGAGGGGCCGGCCCGGAAGCGGGCCGGCCCCTCTTCGTCGGTGGTGGCATGAAGGCGCTGCCGCCGACGGTTGCTTCCAGGGGGCTCCCGCTCACAGGTTTGGGGAAGGCCGCGATACAGTCGGATCCTCCCTTCCACCGCCACCATGATCAAGAAGCTCTTCCTGCTCCTCATCATCGCCCTCGCCGTCGGCATGGCGATTCCCAGCACCCGGGCCAAGATGGAGGAGCGGGCGCAGCCGGTGCTGGACCACTTCAAGGCCAAGCTCGTGCCCACCCGGCTCAACGCCATGGCGGACCAGCTCTCGGCCCGGGTGAACCGCGGCGAGGGATATCCGGCCAGCTTCGAGGGGTGGCTGGATCACGACTTCACGGGCGTTCCGCAGGATCCCTGGGGCAACTACTACTTCATGGAGCATGACCGTCGCGGCTTCACCGTCGGCTCCATGGGACCCGACGGACGGAAGGGGACCCCCGACGACATCACCGAACAGCGTCGTTTCGGACGCTGACGAGGGCTTCCCTGGTCGATCTCCGTTCCGGTAGACACCCGTCCCTGCGTTACCCATGAGCCACCTTCGCGCGCCCCGTGCCACGCTCTCCGCCCTCGTCGCCCTGCTGCTCGCGGCGTGCGGGTCCGGTCCCGGCGGGTCCCCTGCGACGTCGCGGGCTGCCGACACCCTGGCGCCGCTCACCGATTCGGCCTTCGCCGCCGTGGTGCAGCGGGTCTCCGAGCCGGGTGGCTACTTCGACACCGACAACCTCATCTCCAACGAGGCCGGCTACCTGAAGGTCCTGGGCGCACTGGATCGGCTGGGCGTCCATGGGGGGGCGTACGTGGGCGTCGGGCCCGACCAGAGCTTCTCGTACATCGCCCGCATCCGCCCGGCCGTCGCCTTCATGATGGACATCCGCCGCGACAACCTGCTCCAGCACCTTCTTCTGCGGGCGCTTCTGGAGCGTTCCCCCACCCGGATCGCCTTCCTGAGCGCGCTCCACGGCCGGGTGCCTCCGGCCGACCCCGATGCGTGGAGGCGCCGATCCATCTCGGAGATCATGGCCTACGTCGACGGCGCCCCTCGGGACACGGCCGGGGAGGAGGCCCTGCACGCGGGGGTGGCGGGGGCGGTGGCAGCGTACGGGCTACCTCTGTCGGTCGAGGACCTGGCCACCATCCGGCGTTTCCACCAGTCCTTCGTGGACGCAGGCCCCGACCTGCGATTCCACAGCTACGGCCGGGCGCCCCGTCCCTATTACCCCACCTATCGGCAGCTCATCCTGGAGACCGACAGGAACGGGGAGCCGTCCTCCTACCTCG
>JASFRY010000446.1:0-4274 GCA_050114675.1 Gemmatimonadota bacterium
CATCGCCGAGTCGCCGGTGCAGGCCGGTGTCATCTGGGCCGGATCCAACGACGGCCTGGTCCACGTGACCCGGGACGGGGGTGAGACCTGGACCGACGTCACCCCCAACATCCCCGACCTCCCGCCCCATGGCACCGTGAGCAATATCGAGCCGTCCCACTTCGATGCCGGCACGGCCTACCTCACCGTGGATTTCCACCAGCTGGGCAACACCGCCACCTACGCCTACAAGACAGAGGACTTCGGGGCCACGTGGCGCTCGGTGGCGGGGAACATCCCCCAGAGCGCCTTCTCCTACGCCCACGTGATCCGCGAGGACCCGACCCGGGCGGGGCTCCTCTATCTGGGCACCGAGAACTCGGTGTACGTGTCCTTCGACGACGGAAGCACGTATACGCTCCTCCAGGGCGACCTGCCCCATGCGCCCGCCTACTGGCTCGAGGTGCAGCCCCACTTCGACGACCTGGTGGTGGCCACGTACGGCCGGGGCTTCTGGATCCTGGACGACATCACCCCCATCCAGCAGCTCTCCGACTCGGTGCTCGCCTCGGACGTGCACCTCTTCCAGCCACGGGACGCCTACCGTTTCGTACGCCGGGAGGGGCGGGCCAGCCAGCCCGGCGACCCTGCCGCCGGAGAGAATCCGGACTACGGTGCGTCCATGGCCTTCTGGCTCGCCGCGGACCCCACCGGCCCGGTCACGGTGACCATCGAGACCGAGGACGGCACGCCGGTTCGCACGCTCCCGGTGCGGGGCGCGTCTTCGGGCCTGAATCGCCTCACCTGGGATCTCACCTGGACATCGTCGGACCGGCCGCGGCTGCGCACCGCGGCGTTGGAGCACAGTCACGTGACCGTGGGCCCCGACGGTTCGCGTCCCCAGGTGGACGGTGGCTCGGTACGGCCCCTGGCGATCCCGGGTCGATACAGGGTGACCCTGTCTGCAGACGGCCGGGAACGGACCCGTTGGCTCACCGTCCTGCAGGATCCGGCGTCCGAGGCCACCGCCGCCGACATGGAGGCCCAGCTCGCCATGGAGCTCGACCTCCGGGAGATGACCGATTCCGCCACGGCGCTCATCGACCGCATCGAATGGACGCGCAAAGGGCTCCAGGACACGGGCGCGCGCCTCCGGGACGAAGGGGGCCACGGCGACCTGGTCCAGGCGGGCGAGGCGCTGCAACAGGCCCTCATCGACCTGGAGATGAACCTCTACGACCTGCGCCTTTCGGGGGGGATGGCGGGCCAGGACACGGTGCGGTGGCCCCGGCAGCTCTTCGCCAAGCTCACCAGCCTGGCGGGGTACATCTCCGGCAGCGACGCGCCGCCCACGGACCAGGCCGAGGAGGTGCGCGACCTCTACCGCACGAAGCTGACGGAGCTGCTGCAGCGCTGGGCCGACCTGGCCGCCGGAGACCTGGCCGACTTCAACCGCACCCTGGCCGAGCGGGGGCTCCCGCCGGTGGTGTCGGAGGACGCCCAGGCACCCTGAGATCCGCCCGGGCGGCCAGGTCCTACCAGATGGTGGCCAGGAGCTTGTCCGCCCGGGCGAACCACACCTTGCCGGACACCTTCTGACCCGCCTCCATCCCGCCCACCAGGAAGACCATGCCGCCCGCCACGCCCAGGTTGCGGTGGTCCATGGTCGCCAGGGGAGGAGCCGCCAGGGTTCGCCATTCCCCGGCGCCGGGCGCGAAGGCAAGCACCTGGCGGATCGGTTCGGCGGGCGTTCCGTCGTAGCCCACGCCGTCGTAGTTGTACGGGTTGCTGGTCCCGCCCACGAATAGGGCCAGGCGTCCCAGCGCGCCCCCGGCTGCACGGTACAGGCCCGGCGGCGGATGGGGTGGGAGCGTGCTCCATTCGACGGCCCCGGGCCCGTCCGGCGTCACGCGGCCCACCCAATCGTCGTCGTTGAGAGCGAAGCGGGGATCGCCGTCGGCGACCCGCACCCCGTCCACGTAGACGATCTCGTCGCCCACCACCGTGCCCGTGTGCCCGAAGACGGGCGTCCCGGCGATGGGCGTCCCCGCGCTCCACCGGTCCGCAGCTGGATCATACCACTGGACGTCGCCCACGTTGCTGGTGTCGTGCCATCCCGACACGAGGACGATGAGCGAGTCCCGCCACACGCCGCTCACGGCGTCGTCGACCGGGACGGGGATGTCGGCGCCTCGGCTCCACGTGTCGGTCGCCGGATCGTAGACGTCGACGTCGGACACCGTCCGCTCGCGCCCGTCCCGGGCCACGGTGTAGCCGCCCATGACGTAGATCTTCCCCCTCACGGCCTGAGCCGTAGCCGCCAGTCGGCCGGGCCCCGGAACGGACGGTACGGTACGCCACCCGCCGTCGGTTCCCACGTCCCACCGGTAGGCGGCGCCGGTGACGCCGCCCCAGGCCTTGGTGGAGTCCATGCCCAGGAAGGAGAAGACCGAGACGCCCGAGTCCGTGCGAACCGCCGCCACGGCGTTGTTGGTGACGGGGGAGGGTAGTGGAGGCCCCGACGCCCAGATGACCGCGTCCGCGTCATCGCGCTCGGGCACCGACGGACCGCAGCCCCACGCGACCAGGAGGAGCACCAACCCGGAGAGGGCCTGGCAGGATCTGGGGAGCATCAGCGTCCCGCCCCCGCCGTGGCACGGGGCGAACCGGCCGCGGCAGACTCGAGGAGGGAGACGACGTCGGCGAGAGTCGCCCGCCCCGCGTCGCGATCGTACCACTCGAAGATGTGGCGATGCAGGTCCTCGCTGTTCATGTCTCCCCGGTTTTGCAGGTACCAGTCCACGAGGGGTGATGGCCGCTCCACCATGGCTCCGGCCTCGTTCCAGTCGGCGTCCAGAAGGATAAGCGTCGGCGTGGCTGGGCGCCCGTCGGGCGTGCGGTGGGCGTTCATCACCGCCCGCCCTTCCGCGGCGCCCACGACGCGCATGTCGAGACCCTCCACGTGCTCGACCAGGCGGGCCACGTAGGGGACGGTGTTGGCCGAATCCCCGCACCAGTCCTCCGCCACGGCCAGGATCCGCCAGGTGCCGCCCACCGCCCGGGCACGGGCCAGCAGATCCGCCGGCACGCGCCCCTCCTCATAGTGGGTCACCCACTGCTCGCGCTGACGGCGGGCGCCCCCCAGGAAGTCGGAGAAGGTGCGACCGCGCCCGTACAGAGCACGGAGGCTGTCCGAGGCGGGCCGCGGAGACGCGGCCGACGCCCCCTGTGGCGCCGCCGGCGCCCCGGACCCCAGCTTCCGGTCCAGGAAATCGAGGGCCGCCTCGTACGCAGCGACCCAGCTCCGGTGCAGTAGGAAGCCGTGGACCTCGTCGGGGAAGATCAGCTCCTCGAAGTCCACGTGATGGCTGGCCAGGGACTCGGCCATGTCCACCGACTCGGAGAACGGCACGTTCCGGTCGTCGTCCCCCTGGATGAGGAGCACCGGCGAGCGCCAGCCGTCGAGGCTCGCCATGGGTGAGGACCGGAAGGCGAGACGCGAGAAGTCCGGACGGGCCTGGGGATCGTAGTCGGGCACGAAGTTCTTGATGACCACGTTCCAGTCGTGGACGCCGTGGAGGTCCACGCCGGCGGCGAAGAGGTCCGAGGCGCGCGCTAGTCCCAGGGCCGTGAGGTAGCCCCCGTACGACCCTCCCCACAGGCCGATGCGGCCCGGATCCACGTCGTCGCGTCCCTGGAGGTAGAGTCCCGCACCGAGGACGTCGTTGAACTCGCTGGCGCCGGTGGCCCCGTACCCCAGTGCCTCGCGGAACTCCATGCCGTAGCCGATGCCGCTCCGGTAGTTCACGGCCAGCACCACGTACCCATGGCTCGCCAGCACCTGGTTGAAGGCGTACGCGTTGTGGTAGTAGCCCCGGTGGTGGAAGCCCAGGAGCATCTGCCGGCGTGACCCCCCATGAAAGAAGATCATCGCCGGGTGCCGCGCTCCGGACCGTCGGTCCGGCGGAAGGAACAGCTGGCCGTGGATCTCCATGCCGTCGGCGGCACGGAAGATCACCTGCCGGGGTGCCACGAGCTCGTCCCCGGGAAAGGCCCGGGGCACGGCGGGACTCACGCTGCGGTCCCGGTCGCCCACCCGCACCACGGTATGGGCAGGGGTGGAAGTCCCGGAAGCGTGGTAGGCCAGGGTGCCTTCGGCGGTGACCACGGCGCCCCATTCCAGCCCCGTGCCCGGGGTGAGGGGCTCGGCCCGCCCTCCCGACACGGGCACGCGCCAGACGTGCTTCCGGTCGATGTCGCCCTGGTTCGAGTCGTAGACCATGGCGCTCCGATCC
>JASFRY010000447.1:0-4255 GCA_050114675.1 Gemmatimonadota bacterium
CTCCATCGCCTCCAGCACCCTGGTCGGCCAGAGCCTGGGCGCGGGGGACCCGGAGAGCGCCAGGGGCTACGGCTGGCAGACGCTGCGGCTCGCCTTCGTGACCCAGACCCTCATCGCCGTGGCGCTCTTCTTCGCCGCCCGGCCCATCGCCCTCCTCTTCGGCACGGCCTACCCGTCGCTCACGGTGGGCTTCATCGAGATGTTCGCCATGGGCGTCCTCGCCTTCAGCGTGGCCAGGACCATGCAGGGTGCCCTGCGCGGTGCGGGCGACCCGCTCTGGCCGCTCTGGGGCACCATGACGGGGACCGTGCTCCGCATCGCGGTGGCGGCGCTGGCGCCGGCCGCGGGTGCCGTGCTCTTCACCGTATCGGGGCTGGCCCTTGCGCCGGGCCTCGGCCTGGGCCTTCCCGCCATCTATGCCGCCATCCTCCTGGACTTTTCGGTGCGGGCGGCGGTGAACCTGGCCCGATTCCGTTCGGGGGCCTGGGAGACGGCGGGGGCGAGGTTCGCCGGGGCATGAGGGTTCGCCGGGGTGCCCCTGCCTCCCGCCCGGCCGTGGGCGAAGCCGGGCACGGCCCGCCGACACGCCAGCGGAACCTGCCGGTCACCTCCGGGTTGGAACCCGGCGATCCCGCTGCGTAGCGGCGGGCTTGGATCTTCCGGAGGGCGGGCCGGAGATGACATCGCTGATGTTCGATTCCCACGCATGGGCCGGCGCGTGAGGCGCACGGCACCCGTGCGTCGTCTCTTCGGCCTGGCAGCCCTGGCCGGGCTCCTGGCTGGCCAGCCCCAGGTCCTTTGCGCGGTCCACTGCGCCCTGCTCGGCCACCGCCCGCCCATGAGCGCCCCGACCGTGCCCCACGGAGGGCACGGGCCTGCGGGTGGACACATCGCCTCCTGCAACGGACATCAGGTCACCGGAGCCCGGACACTGGGGCTGGGCCGCCTGGACGTGCGGTGGCTCCCCGGGTCCCGGTGCCGACTCCCCGTTCCGACCGTCCTGACCTTGGCTTCGGCCCCTGCTCCATCCGCCGTTCCCGGCACCGCCCCGCCTCCCCACAGGCCGCCTCCCCGGAGCTGAGCTCTTCTTCCGGTCCGTCGCCGGAACGAGGGGACCCTCCCAATACCGACGAAGCACACCACGAGCTCGTGCACGCATGCTCCGCCACGGGACCGTGCCGAGATGGTGGGAGGGACCGCCCGTTCCTCCCGCTCCATCCGCGTGGCGGTGCCCCTGTCGCCATGGGACATCGCCGGAAAGGAAGGTCCATCCGTGACGTCCAACCTCAGGGGCAGCGTTCTGCCCATCGTCTGTCTGGCCGCTGTCGTCGTATCGGCCCTCACGCCCGGCGCGGCGGTGGCCCAGGACAAGCCCATCGACCTCGGCAGCTCCTCGGGCCAGAGCCTGGATGAGCTCACCGGTGAGAACGAGCACCCCCTTCAGATCACCGGCTTCGGGGTGGGCGACTTCAGCTACGACCAGCGCTCGGGGGACAACACCGCCCGGGCGGGGAAGCTGGCCGTGGCCTTCTTCCGGGAGGTGTCGGACAAGGTCTGGTTCTTCGGCCAGCTCACCACGGCGTTGGCCTCGGGAGACGGGGTGGCGGCGGGCGACGAAGTGCCCACGGAGATCGAGATCGACAACCTCCTGGTCAACTTCACGCCGGGCGGAGCTTCGGGATTGAGCCTGTCGTTCGGGAAGTTCGACGTCCCGGTGGGATTCGAGCGTGACGACGAGCCCCTCGACTTCCAGGCCACCTCGAGCTTCAACTTCGAGCTCGCCCGTCCCAGCAAGATGGTGGGGCTCGTGGGCCGGTGGGCCGCTTCGCCGCACCTGGACGTCACGGCCATGGCGGGAAACGGGTGGGACGCCCAGCTGGATCCCAACCACGGGAAGACGGCCGGCCTGCGGGTGGGCCTGATTCCCACGGAGCGCACCAGCTTCGGCCTGAGCGGTCTCCTGGGGGCCGAGGGCGACGCCGGGGACGCTCACAACCGGTATCTGCTGTCGGCGGACTATGCCGTGGAGCCCGGCCATGGCTGGATCGTGGCAGGCGAAGCCAACCTGGGTGGTGACCGGGGCGTGTTGCAGGACGGGGGAAACGCGCGCTGGTCCGGGGTCACGCTCACCGTCTTCCGGCGCCTGGCGGAGCATCTGGGCGTCACCCTTCGGGCCGAGACGTTTCGCGACGCCGACGGGGCCCGGACCGGACGGGTGCAGACGCTCCGGTCCCTCACGCTGAGCCCCCTGGTCTTCGTCGGTACGGGCCGTGAGGGGATCTTCGCCAACGTGGAGCACACCACCTTCCGCATCCCCCGCTTCCAGCTGCGCACCGAGGTCCGACTCGACCATTCCTCGGTGCCCATCTACGAAGACTCCAGCGGGCTCCACGACTCCGCCCTGCGGTACGTCGTTCAGCTCGTGACCACCTTCTGACCTGCAGCCCGGAGCCCCCCATGAACGGTCTCTACAGTCTCCGCAGGTGTGACGGCTCGGCACGCCTCGCCGCCGTGTTGTTCATGCTCGTGCTGGGCTACGCCTACGCGTTCGCCTTCCTCATGGTGAAGGACTGGGCGGGTCTGACCCCCGAGCGGGTGAGCGCCACCTACGCCCCCGCGGAGCATGTGGACGAGGGCGCCCTTCCCGACGTCTCCCGGAGCGATACGCAGCCCCTGGACCTGGGGGGGATGACCGAGGAAGCCCACCACGTGGACACGCGCCTCCTCATCCAGGACAGCCATATCCACATCATGATCTACGCCATCGTGGCCGCCCTCCAGACGCTGCTCATCCTCGGTCTGGAATGGCGCCCGCTCTGGCGCAACACCGTCATCGCGGCGGCCTTCGGCTCGGGCGCCCTGGACTTCTCGGGCCAGTGGCTCATGAAGGCCGGACTCCCCGGCTTCGCCTGGCTCACCCTCCTCTCCGGCTGGCTCATGTCCGCCGTGTACGTCGTGGTGCTGGTGGGCGTGCTTCGCGCCGCGCTACCGGGAGGCGAACGGTGAGCCCATTCCCCAGATCGGAAGAGCACGCGGTCGTCAGCGGCGACCGCCATCCCATATCCCGCAGGAGATGATCCCATGCACGCTCGACGCACGCTCTTGGCCGCGACCGCGCTGGTTCCCGTGTTGGCCCTCACAGGCGCGGTGCGACGTCACATCACCCCCACGGTGGTCCTGGAGAAGCAGGCGGACATGATCCGGGCCACGGTGCCCGGTGCCACCCGGTTCTTCCTCAAGACGGTGTCCATCGGGAAGGGAGACTTCGACCGGATCCGCACGGAGGGCGGCTTCGAGCCCGAAGAGGACCAGGTCAAGTTCTACTACGGCCAGGACGCCTCGGGAAAGACGGCCGGGGTGGTCGTGTTCCCCCAGGTGAACAACCAGCACGGACCCCTGGAAGTGGGGCTCTCCCTGAATCCCGACGGCAGCATCCGCGAAGCCGTAGTGACCAAGGCGACGGTGGAGACCAAGCCATGGGTGCTCACGGCCGTGAAGGCCGGCCTCATGAAGCGCTTCCGGGGGATGCGCCCCGGGGACGACCCCACCCGAGCGCTGGATGGCCTCTCCAAGCAGGAGCTGGGGGAGATGCCCTACTACATGGCGGGCGTCGCCGCCCAGGCCGTGAAGCGGGGCCTCGTGCTCTACGGAGTCCTCTATCCCAGGTAGGGGGCCCGTGCGACGGGTAGACCGGGTTTCCGGCGTGGAGCCGGGGCGCCACCCCATGGGTGACCTTCCGGGAGTCATTGTCCGTCCGGAGGGTCGGGCACAGCTTTGAGCGCATGACTGCGGACATCACGATCATCGGCGGCGGCATCGTCGGGCTGGCGACCGCCCACGCCCTGGTGGAGAGCGGCCGCGTGGGTCTCGTGCGGGTGCTGGAGAAGGAGCGGCACGTGGCCGGGCACCAGAGCACCCACAACAGCGGCGTGCTCCACGCCGGCCTCCAGTACCAGCCCGGCTCGGAGAAGGCCCGGCTGGCCCGGGAGGGGATCCGGCGCATGACGGCGTTCTGCCGGCACCACGACATTCCCCACGAGATCTGCGGGAAGCTCGTGGTGGCCACCGACGCGGCCGAGCTGCCCCGGCTGGAGGCCATGCTGGAGCGCGGCCGCCAGAACGGATTGCAGGGGCTCCGCCGCCTGAGCCCCGAAGAGGCCCGGGAGATCGAGCCCCACGTGCGCTGCGTGGGCGCCATCCTCGTGCCCGAGGAGGGCATCGTCTCCTACGAGGCCGTGTGCGCCACGCTCCACGC
>JASFRY010000448.1:0-4252 GCA_050114675.1 Gemmatimonadota bacterium
CTGGGGAGACGCACTCGAGGAGGCTCGCCGGGCGGGTCGGCTGCGAAACGAGGGCGCTGCCCCCGCTGCCGGTCTCGCCCACTACCAGGAGGGAGAGGTCCACCGCCTGCGTGGTGAGCTGGAGGCCGCCGAGACGGCGTACCGCGCGGCGAGCCAGGCCGGCCGAGAGCCGCAGCCGGGGCTTGCCTTGCTCCGCCTGGCCCAGGGACAGGAGGAGACCGCGGCGGCCGCGGTCCGACGGTCGCTGGCGGAGACCTCTTCGCCGCTCCGCCGACTCCGACTCCTTCCCGCACAGGTCGAAATCCTGCTCGCCGCAGGCGACGTGGAGGCAGCGGAGTCGACGTGTGAGGAACTCGCCTCGATCGTGGCGGCGTACTCGTCGCCCGTGCTGGAGGCGACGCTCGCGGCGGCCCGGGGCGCCGTGAGGCTGGCCGCCGGGGAGCCGGAATCGGGGTTGCCGGAGCTGCGGCGGGCGTGGCGAACCTGGCACGAGATGGACGTGCCGTACGAAGCGGCGAGGGCACGGCTGGGTATCGGACTGGCATGCCGCGAGCTGGGCGATGAGGACGGCGCCCGGCTCGAGCTGGAAGCCGCGCGCACGGCGTTCGTCCGTCTCGGCGCCACCCCCGACACGGAGCGCGTGGACCGGCTCCTCCGGCCCCGACGCCGGGCTTCCCACGGTCTGACGCCCAGGGAGTTGGAGGTCATCGAGCTCGTGGCCACCGGAAAGACGAATCGCGCCATTGCGGGGGAGCTGTTCATCAGCGAGAAGACCGTCGCCCGACACCTCAGCAACATCTTCACGAAGCTCGGGATCTCGTCCCGTGCCGCCGCCACCGCGTTCGCGTACGAGAACGGCCTCATCGGCGACTCTGCATAGAATTACCCATGCCGCCGCCCCTCCGGATTTGGGGGTTTTGCCCGAAGCGGTCGAAGCCCGCTCGGTGCCATGTTGGGAGTGACGAAGGACGCGATTCCCAAAGGAGGCGGAGCGATGCGGACGGAGACGACCGAGGAGCGACAGGAGCTGGCGGTGTCGGGCGAGGCGAAGGTCGGAGCCGGCGCGCCGAATGGCGCGAACGGCCGGCCGGAGCGCCACGACACCATCGTCATCGGCGGGGGCCAGTCGGGGCTGGCGGCGGGCTACTACCTGAAGAAGCGCGGGATCCCCTTCGTCATCCTGGACGCGAGCGAGCGGATCGGCGACGCCTGGCGGAACCGCTGGGACTCCCTTCGGCTGTTCACCCCGGCCGCGTACGACGGGCTGCCGGGGATGGACTACCCGGCCCACCCGCACTACTTCCCCACCAAGGACGAGTTCGCCGACTTCCTCGAGGAGTATGCGGCGAGGTTCGAGCTCCCCATCCGGTTGAATGCCCGGGTGGATCGACTGGCGCGGAACGGCGACCGCTTCGCCGTAAGGGTGGGTGACCAGCGGCTGGAGGCGAGGAACGTGGTGGTGGCGATGGCGAGCTATCAGGACCCGCACGTGCCGGATATCGCCGACGACCTCGACCCGGACATTCGCCAGCTGCACTCGGTGGAGTATCGGCGTCCCAGCCAGCTTCGGCCGGGGCGGGTCCTCCTCATAGGCGCCGGGAACTCGGGCGCGGAGATTGCCCTGGAGTTGGCCGCCGACCACGAGGTGTGGATGTCCGGGCGCGACGTCGGCCAGATCCCCTTCCGCCCCCGCACGCGCATCGGCCGGGTCATGATGGTGCCCGTCCTCCGGCTGCTCTTCCACCGGATCCTCTCCGTGGGTACGCCCATGGGGCGGGCGCTCCGGCGGAAGGTCCTGGGCCACGGAGGGCCATTGATCCGGGTCAAGAAACGCGACCTCGATCGTGCAGGCGTGCGTCGGGTGCCGAAAACTGCCGGAGCCGTGAACGGGATGCCCGTGCTGGAGGACGGGCGCGTTCTCGAGGTGGAGAACGTGATCTGGTGCACCGGGTTCCACCCCGGTTTCGAGAGATGGATCGACCTCCCCGTCCATGGCGATCATCCCCACGAGCCCCGACATGAGCGCGGGGTTTCCCCGGACGAGCCCGGGCTCTTCTTCCTGGGGCTGTTCTTCCAGCGGGCGCTCTCATCCAACATGATCCAGGGCCTGAGGCGGGACGCACGCGAGGTGGTGGACGCGGTTGCGGCGTGGCGGGATTCGTGTACTCCCGAACCTCTTCGCGGACGTAGTCGATGAGCGCCTGGAGCGCCGCCGATCGCTGCCGGCTCTTCGGGAAGTACAGGGAGATATCCAGGGAAGGGCGGCGCGTATCCCTCGAGCACCGGGACGAGCTCGCCGTTCTGGATGTGCGGCCGGACCCAGCCCTCCAATGGCATGTTCAGCCCGACACCGGCCAGGCAGAGAGGGGAAAGAGGATTAGGGTGAAGTGCTCATCCACCGGGCCGGGGGGCTCAACCGTCTTCGATCCGGTTAGCCGTGCAGAGGGAGAGAAACCGAAACATCCGGTCGATGCGAAAGCTCGGGCGGAGGGGGGGGATCCTTCTTCAGCTCCGAGCCATGCACCAGCGCCAGCACGCTCTCATCGAGCGCGCCGACGGGACCAAAGCTCGCGAAGCCACCAAGGCCATCGCCTACCTGGCGGCCTCGCTGGCCGGAGTGGTGCCTGCGGCGCTGATTCCCTGAGGTGGCCCGGCGTCGCTGAAGACCCCGGCCCAGGGACCCGTCACCTGGTACGCCATCCAGAGAAGGGCCAGGCACACGGCCACGGTGAGCGCGCCGCCAACGCGCTCGGTGCCGGTGGACCCGTGCAGGAGCGTCCACACGCCCCCGTATCCCGGCAGGACGGCGGCGCCCACGACCCAGGCCCATCCGGCGTAGCCGGCCCACCACCGGATCGATAAAACCGCCACCACCACGCCGACACCCGCGGGCCCCAGTGCGCGAACCACGGAATTGGCGGCGGCGGGGGCTGTGACGTACGCTACGACCATGAGGGGGACCACCAGGGCGGCCGCCACGGTCGCGCGGGCTCCCCTACGCCCCCTGATGCCCACCACGGCGAGGCCAGGAAGCGCCAAGGCGACGACGGACATCACCACCTCCATGGGAACGCCCAGACCCCCGCCCAGCCAGGGAAGAGCCAGCCCGAGGGACGTGCCGGGCGCCGCGGGAATTCCCCCCCCCCGGTCGGCCAGGCGCAGGCCCAGCGACACCAGGGCCGCCGTGGAGCCCAGCCCCACCCCGGCCAGCATCACGTCTCGCCGGTGATCCGATGCGTTCCGGTCGGATCCGCCGGGCAGGAGCGGGATCCCCACGCGCCGCCGGAGGGAGCCCACCACCATCCAGAGCCCCAGGGCGATGAGGGACGGCACCGTGGCCAGAAACACGACCACCGCGTTGATGGCGACCCAGTTGGGCCAGGGCATGGTGGTGGCGTAGGAGAAGATCTGGTTGGGCCACCCGTTGAGCGCGGTCCCTCCGGCGAAGACGGCAAGGATGCCCACGAACGCGAGGGCTCGGCGCCGTCCCAGGACCCCGTCGTGGAGCACCGGAGGGCGCCGGCGGATGACGAGCACGATGAGGGTGATGACCAGCCCGACCAACCACGCCATGCACACCAGGGTCACCACCAGATTGGTGGTGCCGCGCTCCCGGGAGGCGCGCATGAACGTTTCCGGGAGCTCGATGCCGCGGCGTACCACCAGGACCTCCTCACCCGCCAGGGTCACCCAGGCCCGGGCCGCCGCCGCGCCCGGGAGGGCGAGGGCGGTGTCGGTGTAGGTCACGGTGACGTCCCGCCGCGCCGGGCGTTCGGTGACTTCCAACCGGGACTCAAGCAGCACCAGCGTGTCCATCCCCGCCTGAGCCAAGGCGGCCCGGGCCAGTCGTCGGGATCGCTCCGCACTCACCGAGTCCCGTGCCACCGAATCGGGAAGAAGATGGCGAAGGTCCAGCGGCCTTCCGTCCGGCCATAGTCGCACCCGCCACTCCTCGGCGCGCTCGGCGGCGGTGCCCCCGATGTTCACGTACCGCACCACCCACCACGCCGGCGGCTCATACGTCTCGGCCAGTTGGAGAGCCAACGCCTCCGCGTCTTCCTGGGTGAAGAAGCGGGCGAAGCCCGAGAGGGTGTCCTGGGCCGTGCTGGAAAGCCTGTGCCAGGCGTCCGGGTCCACCGCGCGGGATCGGGCCACGGAGTCTGCGGCGGCCAGCGCCTGAGCACGGGTGGCGGTAAAGGGCGGGCCCAGCGTCGGCGCCGCAGGCACCAGGACCTCGAGGAGCAGGGCGAGG
>JASFRY010000449.1:0-4240 GCA_050114675.1 Gemmatimonadota bacterium
CCCTGGGGATCGGTGCCACCACCGCCGTGTTCAGCGCGCTCTACGGTGTGCTCCTCTCCCCATTGCCCTTCCCCGACGGCGAGCGACTGGTCCGTCTCTACTCCACCAACGTCCAACAGAACATCGTCCGAGGTCAGATGAGCCCCTCGGACATGTGGGACATGAGGACCGACGCCCGTTCGGTGGCGGCGGTGTCGCCCCTCTACCCGTATGAAGGCACCCTGGAGGACGATGCGGGGAACCCGATCCGTATCCCCGCCTACGTGGTATCGGCGGACTTCTTCGACGTCTTCTCCACCCCCATGGTGCTGGGCCGGGGCTTCCTGCAGGAGGAGGACGAGTCCCAGAGCCCCATGGAGGTGGTGTTGAGCCACCAGCTGTGGCAGTCCGCGCTGGGCGGCGATCCGGACATCATCGGCAAGTCCGTATCCATCGACGCCGGTACCGCCGTGGTGGTGGGCGTGGCCGCTCCGGAGCTGCGCTACCCCAGGGACGCCGCCCTGTGGGCCCTGCCCGGATTCAACTGGAAGAACATGGCGCGCCGGGGTCGGAGTTGGGATGTGGTGGCTCGGCTGGCCCCAGGGGCCACGGTGGCCGGGGCGCAGACCGAGCTGAGCATCGTCGCCTCCCGCCTCTCCCAGGAGTACGTCCAGTGGAACTCGGGGGTGGGCGTGGAGGTGGTCCCCCTCAAGGAGTCCATCGTCGGTGACCTGGACATGGCGCTCCTGATCCTCATGGCTGCGTCGGCCGGGCTCCTGGTGGTGGCCGCCTCCAACGTGGCCAACCTCATGCTGGCCCGGGGCGCGGCCCGGCTTCAGGAGACGGCGCTCCGTGCTGCTCTGGGCGCCAGCCGCATGCGAATCGTGGGCACGCTCTTCGCCGAGGCCTTCGTCACCTCCTTCGCCGGCGCCGTAGGGGGCGTCCTCCTTGCCCTGGGGGGCCTCCAGCTCTTCAAGCGCCTGGCGCCGCCGTCGGTCTCCATCCTCGGTGACGTCACGTTCGGGTGGCAGCCGCTGGCATTCGCCGGCCTCGTGACCCTGGGGACCACGCTGATCTTCGGTCTGCTGCCGGCCATCCGGGCTGCGTCGGTCGACCTGAGGAGCCTGCTGGGAGACGGGGGGACGCGGTCCACGTCGGGTGTGCATGGTGCCATGTTGCGGTCCATGCTCGTGGTGGCGGAGGTAGGGGTAGCCACGGCGCTGGTCATCGGGTCCGGCCTTTTGCTGAAGAGCTTCAAGGCCATCTCCGAGACGGACCCCGGCTTCAACACCCGGGAGGCAGTCATCTTCAACGTCGTGCCGCCCATCGGCCTCTACGGCAATTGGGACGACGTGAACCAGTACTACGACGCACTCCTGGATGAACTGGAGAGTATTCCGAGCGTTCAAGGCGTGACCACCATGACCACGGTCCCCCTCGCCACGGAGTACGATCCCCTCCGGCCCATCCGGATCATGGATTTGGCCGAGCCCCTCCAGGGCGAAGAGCCGCAGTCCTTCATGCGGCCGGTGGGCCACGACTTCTTCGACGTCATGGGCATCGACGTGATCGAGGGGAGGGGATTCAACGACCTGGACACCAAGGACGGAGCCCCGGTAGCCGTGGTGAACCAGGCGTTCGTCCAGCGCCACCTTCCCGACGGGCGGGCCATCGGGCGACCCCTGCACATGTTCTCGTCGAACTGGAGCCCCATCGGACGTTTGTGGAAGAACGACGTGGAAGTCGTTGGGGTGGTCGATGACGTCCACTATGCGGGACTCACGGTTCCTGCCGAACCGGCCATCTACTTTCCGAGACAACAGGCCCCGTTCCGACGCGTTCACGTCGTGTTGACGTCCACCTCCGATCCGTCCGACCTCTTCGGCGCGGTGCGAACCCGTGTGGCCGGCGTGGATGCGCAGGTGGCCATCAGCGGTCTCGGCACCCTGGACGGAGTGATCAAGGCCTCCACGGTGAGCCAGCGGTTCATGGCCACCCTCCTTCTGGTGTTCGGCGTGGTGGCGCTGGTCATGGCCATGGTGGGGATCTACGGCGTGGTGTCGTATCAAGTCACCGAACGTGTGCGGGAGATGGCGGTGCGCATGTCCATTGGCGCCACGCCCGGGGAGGTCATGGTGCTCATCCTGAAGTCCGGTGCGAGGATCTGGGGGCTGGGGATCGTCACCGGGATGGGAGGGGCCATACTTCTGCGCCAGGTGATCGCGAGCCAGCTATATGGGATCAGCGCCACGGATCCCACCATCTTCGTCGGTGCCGCCCTGATCCTCAGCGGTGTGTCCCTGGCGGCCACGTCCGTGCCGGCCGTCCGCACGACCCGTCTGGCTCCGGCCTCCGTCCTTCGAGAGGCCTGACGAAGCGGCCGTCCGGTCTGGCTGTGGATGCAGTCCTGTCGGCCAACCTGAAACGAATCCAGAACCTGTCAGCGCACCGCAACGGGGAGTCCTGCCGCCAGGTGGAACACGTCCATGGCGTCGAGCTCGCCGGATGCGAACCACCGCTGGTACCCTCCTCGTAACCCGAGTCCCGCTCGGTGGAAGACCGCGACGAAGGCTAGAGGTGCTGCAAGTGCCGGGGGGGTATTCGAACCCACACGGGGTTTCCCCCAGGGGATTGTAGGATCCGTCGCGCACGCATGTGAACCACTCGATCTGCAGGCTGCACAACCTATGGCCTAACGCGGGAAACGAGCGCGGCCACCGTGCCCTGACCGATTGAGAACCCGATCCACAAGCCGGGCTTGTCGTCATCGGCGGATGCGAGCTGCGTAACCATCACAGCAAGGGCGGCACCGGCGGCGATCCCATATGCCTGGGCTGTCAATGCGTCCCCGTAGCCAGCCTCCGGACTCACCGCGCGTATCCCGATTTCGCTGCCGATCGCTCCTAACAGCGCGCCTCCGGCGAGGAAGAGGGGGGTATTACCGAACATGTCCCAAGCCCCATAGGCCCCGCCCGCAAACCCGATCATCGAACCCGCCACGGACGCAGCAACCCTCAGCACCGTGCGACCTGGGTTCGGATCAGCTTGTCCCAAGGCGCTCCTAGGTGCCGTAGCGAGAACGACCACTGCGAGCAACCAGGTCCAGCGTCGAACGGTATCCACCGCCACCTAGAAGAACCCGTAGGCCTGGAGAATCACACCGTATCCGGTCGAGACGTCATCGTTGAGCGAGGGAGTCCACCATCCCGCAAAGCCTAGGGAAGAGTAGTTGCGCTCGACCCCACCGAACCCGAGCGTGTTCCGGGTGCAGTCCTTCGCCCCGAGATTCCGGTGTCAAGGCCCGGGCGGGCAACCGCCCGGGCTACTCGACCTACCCAGAGGGGGCAATCCGGTCTCAACTCCGAGCCATGCACCAACGCCCCTACGAGCCCGCCGGGGCCCCAGCCGTATCGGGCGGCGCGGACAGCGCATACAAAGACACGCCCTCCACATCGAGGTCGTCCGTGTCGTGGACGAGGAGGTAGTCTTCCCCGATCTCCAAGACGTCAGCGTCACGCGGCACGAACAGTCGGCACTCGGCTCGACCGTCAGCGTTGAACCCGACCCATGAGCTCGGGCCCTGGTCTGCTGGGCGGCGATAGAGCTTCACCCACATTCTGCCGTCCCGCCCTACCAGGGCCTCGGTAAACGCCGGCAGGGTGTCCGCTACGGGACGTTCCTCTCCGATCAATGGGTCCACCATGCGCTTTCTGGCTGCAGGTGCGATCCCCTTATAGGCGTCAGCGAGACGGCGCCGTTCCTCCGCGACGATTTCTTCCGTAACGGCGCGGTCGCCCGTCGTCCAGCGGATACGGCGTACCACACGAACCGTGTCACTGACCTCGTAGACCGTGAGCTTCGGCGTTGCGCCGTGCCCCGCAATGAACTCCTGACCCCTCCCCTTCACCACCGCGAATGACTCGAAGAGCGGATAGAGCCACACCGGATTGTGGGGGTCGCTTGAGGCCGGACCGTATCGTCCGTTCGGCAGGGTCATGAGCGTGTCGAGGAGCGTCCCGTCCGGACCGTACATGACTGGCGTGGCGTGCAGCAGCTGATACACGCGCTTCGACTCAGCCGTCAGTTCGAACCTCGCCAACACGAAGCGGCCGTCATCGAGCACGAAGGCAATTGGCGGGCGGGTGATGTAGTCGAGCCGAGGGCGCACGGTGCGGACCCAGGCGCCGTCAGGGGCAAACACCTCGAAGCGCCACGGCGGATAGTTTCCCACCCAAAGGGTGTCTCCCGGTAGACGCCACAC
>JASFRY010000450.1:0-4232 GCA_050114675.1 Gemmatimonadota bacterium
CCTGGCCCGCCTCCATGAGGCGGGCGTGCCCTTCATCTCCATCCTCACCAATCCGACCACGGGCGGCGTGACGGCGTCCTTCGCCATGCTGGGCGACGTCAATCTGGCCGAGCCCGGCGCCCTCATCGGGTTCGCCGGCCCCCGGGTCATCGAGGAGACCATCAAGCAGGAGCTCCCCAAGGGATTCCAGCGCTCGGAGTTCCTCCTGCAGCACGGCATGGTGGATCGGGTGGTGGATCGCCGGGAGCTCAAGGCCACGGTGGTGCTCCTCCTGCGCCACATGACGGGCATCGGAACCGCGGCTTCCTGAGCCCCTTGCACGCTCCTTCGCCTCCTCGAGCTGCGCCGTGACGGGGGGAGATCCCAGGGTCGCGGCCGGCCGGCCCCTGGCCCCCGATCGCCTCGACCGCCCCTTCGCCGACCCCCTGGTGGGGAGGCTCTTCCCACCGCTGGCCACCGGGGTCCATTGGGGACTGGAGCGAACCACGCGCGCTCTGGCGGCCCTCGGCGACCCCCACCGCGCCTTCTCCTCGATCCATGTGGGGGGGACGAACGGCAAGGGCTCGGTGACCACCACCGTGGCCGCCGTCCTGTCCGAGTCCGGACGGCGAGTGGGGTGCTTCACCTCGCCTCACCTGTGCTCGTTTCGCGAGCGCATCGTGGTGGGGGGGGAAGCCCTCACTGAAGAGGCCATCCTGCGGTACGCGGAGGAGGTCCGCGATGCCGTGGTCCGTTTCGGCCTCACCTTCTTCGAGGCGGTAACGGTGCTGGGCTTCCATGCCTTCGCCCGGGAGGGCGCCGAGCTGGTGGTGGCGGAGGTGGGGCTCGGAGGGCGGCTCGACGCCACCAACGTGCTGCTTCCCCTGGTGTCGGGCGTGACCAGCGTGGCCATGGACCACGCCGACTACCTGGGTGACACCCTTCCACAGATTGCCGTGGAGAAGGCGGGCATCATCAAGACGGGCGTCCCCTTCGCAACCGCCGAGACCGACCCGGAGCTCTTGCAGGTCTTCCGGAACGTGGCTCGGGAGCGGGGCGCGCCCTTCCACGCCGTGAAGCCGCCCGCCGCCCGGGACATGGAGCTGGCCGCGGACCACACGGCATTCACCCTCGCCACCCGCCGCTGGGGCGCGCTGCCGGTCCGCACGCCGCTCGTCGGCCGACACCAGGCCGCCAATACGGCGCTGGCGGTGGAGCTCCTCGAGCACCTCCCCGAATCCCTCCGACCCGACGCCGACGCGCTGGTGCGAGGGATCGGATCCGTGCGCCACCCGGGGCGCGACCAGATCGAGCACCTGGACGATGGGACCTGGCTCTTCGACGTAGCCCACAACACGGCGGGGATCCTCTCGCTGGTGGATACCGTGGATCGCCTCGACCTACCGCGGCCCCTGGTGGCGCTGGTGGGCGTGCTGGGAGACAAGGACTGGCGGAGCATGCTCCCTCCCCTCTTCGCCCGCGCCGATCACGCCTTCCTTACCCAGCCGCCTTCGGCTCCTCCCGAGCGGAGGTGGGACGCACGTGCCGCCGCCGAGGCGGTGGCCCACGTCTGTCCCCTGCGGGTGGAGGAGGAATTCCTGGCCGCCATGGAGCTTGCACGCAAGGAGGCCGGCCGGGGAACCGTTGTGGTGACGGGCTCGGTACACACGGTGGGGAGCGCCCTGAAGGTCCTGGGGCGGGAGCCGCTGTCGAGCGCGGTCTGACCCCCGGGCGTCACGGTGCGCTGGCCGACGGGCTCCCCGGGGTCTCTGTAGGGCTCTCGAGGCGGCCCGCCGCACGCCGCGGTTGAACTCCCACCTCCCGCCGCTAGATTCCGCCGTCTATGGCCAATCCAGCATTCTCCCGACTTCCCGGCTTTCGGGACTTCCCCCCCGAGGACCTGGCATTCCGCGCGCACATCTTCGACGCCTGGCGTCGTGTGTCCAGGCGCTACGGGTTCATGGAGTACGAGGGTCCGCCGCTGGAGCCACTGGATCTCTATGTGGAGAAGAGCGGCGAGGAGATCGTCGGACAGCTCTACAACTTCACCGACAAGGGGGACCGGGAGGTCGCGCTCCGCCCCGAGGCCACGCCCACGCTGGCCAGGGTCCTGGGGGAGCGCAGCCGGGGCATGGCGAAGCCCATCCGCTGGTTCACCATCCCCCAGCTCTTTCGCTACGAGCGCCAGCAGCGCGGGCGCCTGCGCGAGCACTTCCAGTGGAACGTGGACATCGTGGGGGAGGACTCGGTGGCTGCCGACGCAGAGGTCGTGGCCGTGGCCATCGACGCCCTGCGGGAGCTGGGTCTGGAGAGCGGGGATTTTCGCGCCCGGGTGTCGGATCGGCGTCTCCTGACGGCGGTGCTGCACCACGGCTTCGGGGTAGGCGAGGAGCTCATGGGCGCTGCCTTCGGGGTCATCGACAAGGTCGAGCGCATGCCCCGGGAGGGGGTCGTGGAGAAGCTCCGCACGGAAGTGGGGCTCGACGGTCCTGCCGCCGAAGGGCTCCTGGAGATTCTGGGCGGTGCCAGCCTGGACGAAGTGGAGAACCGGTTCCCCGAGCAGGAGGAGATCGCCTCCGCCCTGGCGCCCCTCCGTGAATACGTCACGATCCTCGAGGCCATGGGGCTGGGCGAGTTCGTGGAGGTGGACCTCACCATCGTTCGCGGGCTGGCGTACTACACGGGGATCGTCTTCGAGCTCTTCGATCGGAAGGGAGAGCTCCGAGCCATATGTGGCGGCGGGCGCTACGACCGCCTGCTGGAGCTGGTGGGGGGCGAGCCCCTTCCCGCCGTGGGCTTCGGGATGGGCGACGTCGTCCTGGGGGAGCTGCTGGCCGACCGGGGCCTGACGCCGCCCTTCGAGCGGGCGGTCGACTACTTCCTGGTGGTCATCGGCGCCGAGCAGCATCGCGCGGCCCTGGCCCTGGCGCACGAGCTCCGGGAGGCGGGTCACAGCGTGGTGTACGCGCTGAGGGACCAGTCCGTGCGGAAGCAGTTCAAGGCCGCCGAGACGGAGGGGGCGCGGCGCGTGCTCGTCCTGGGCCCGGACGAGGCCGCCGAAGGGGTGGTGGTGCTCCGGGATATGGTGTCGGGCGAGGAGCGGCGGGTGGCGCCGGAGGAGCTGACGTGAGTCGGAAGGCCGACCAGGAGGAGCTGGCGCGCGTGACACGCCAGATCGCCGCGCGTGCCGCTCGGCGCCTGGACTTCCTGGAATGGGTCATCATGGCCGGCGCGGGCGTGGCCGCCGCCGTCGGCGGCGCCCTGCTGGCGCTCCTGCTTGGGCTGACCGTGGGGCTCCCGTTCCGCATCACGTGGATCGTGGCGTCGCTCCTCCTCTTCATCATCCCGGGCTGGCTGGCCCTCCGAAAGGTGAAGAAGGAAGATCGCGAGCGTCGGGAGAAGATCCTGAACCGGACCGAGACATCGGATGTCTGACGAAAAGAAGCTGACGCCCAGGAGCGAGGACTTCGCTGCCTGGTACAACGAGGTGGTCCTGCGCGCGGAGCTGGCCGACTACTCCCCGGTGCGCGGGAGCATGGTGATCCGTCCCTGGGGCTATGGGATCTGGGAGCTCATGCAGCGGGCCCTGGACGACATGTTCAAGGAGACGGGGCACGAGAACGCCTACTTCCCTCTCCTCATCCCCTTGAGCTACATCGAGCGGGAGAAGGAGCACGTGGAGGGCTTCGCGCCGGAGCTGGCGGTGGTGACCAAGGCCGGCGGGAAGGAGCTGGAGGAGCCGTTCGTGATCCGGCCCACCTCCGAGACCATCATCTACTCCATGTACGCCAAGTGGGTGCAGAGCTACCGGGATCTCCCGGTGCTCCTGAACCAGTGGGCCAACGTCATGCGCTGGGAGCTCCGGACGCGGCTCTTCCTGCGCACCTCGGAGTTCCTCTGGCAGGAGGGCCACACGGCCCACGCCACGGCGGAGGAGGCCGAGGAAGAGACGCTCCTGATCCTGGGCATCTACCGCAGGTTCATGGAGGAGTGGATCGGGATGCCGCCCATCACGGGCCTCAAGTCCGAGTCGGAGAAGTTCGCCGGCGCGGTACGGAGCTACGCCTGTGAGGCCCTCATGCAGGACAACCGGGCGCTCCAGGCCGGCACGTCCCACTTCCTGGGCCAGAATTTCGCGCGGCAGTTCGACCTCAAGTTCCAGTCGGAGTCGGGGCAGGAGGAGTTCGCCTGGAACACCTCCTGGGGGGTGTCCACCCGCCTGGTGGGCGGGCTGGTCATGACGCACGGGGACG
>JASFRY010000451.1:0-4224 GCA_050114675.1 Gemmatimonadota bacterium
ACCACCGCCGCCGCCGCCACCCCCTCCGCCTCCGCGTCCCCCGCGACGCTGGAATCCCT
Organism: Gemmatimonadota bacterium; assembly: GCA_050114675.1. Taxonomy (GTDB): domain Bacteria; phylum Gemmatimonadota; class Gemmatimonadetes; order Longimicrobiales; family Gaopeijiaceae; genus SZUA-318. The sequence goes on from JASFRY010000451.1 coordinate 60, forward strand.
CGATCCAAAGCCCGTCGGTCTGGAGACCCAGGGGGTTCACGTAGAAGACGTACGCCTGACGCTGGTCGTCGAAGGTGTCCAGCATGATCCGGACCCAGTCGTCTCCGAAGACGGCCCGGTCGCGCTCGCCCATGCGCGCCAGGATGAGGTCCGGGTGGGGATCGTAGGCGTGGATGCCGAAGTAGATGGCGTCCGGCGTGTAGAACACGCGGACCTCCGTCCGCTCCTCGGGGATCACCCCTTCCACGGGCTCATACTGGGTGAACCCATCGAGCACGGCGGCTTCCCGCCACACCGGCTCGTCCAGATTCCCGTCGATGTCCACCGCCGGCGACTCGACCCGTGGGACCTCCACGTCCAGCCCGCCGTCGCGTCCACTGAACGTCAGGCTGTCCGGAGCGGGGAGGGAGAGGAGGGCGGCCAGCCCCAGGAGCATGGGCATCGGCGAATCCGGTTCTCGTTGAAGACGGAAGACGAAGGGTCTCAGGCGACGCTGGACGCACCCGCCGCCGGCCGCCTACACTAGCGGACCGGCGCGGGGCCGCAAGCCATGCCCCGCCGCCGGTCCATGCCGTGCCACGCCCCAACTCCGGAGCCCGCCGTCCATGTCCCGCCTGCGCGCCCTTCCGATCCCGGCCCTCATCCTCTACGCTGCCGTCATGACGGCGTGCACCGAGACCCACCCGGGCGGCGTCCCCGCCGACCCGGCCGCCCTGGCGGTCCAACTGCGTGACACCATCCGGGCAGCCCACCCGGAGGTGGTGGGGCTCTACTACAGGAGCCTGGCACCGGAGGGCGACTCGGTCACCATCAACGCCGACGTGCGCATGCACGCGGCCAGCACCATGAAGGTGCCGGTGATGATGCGCCTCTTCCTGGATGCGCAGCAGGGCATCCGTCCCCTCGATGCGACGCTCGAGGTGACCCGTACGTTTCGCTCCATCGTGGACGGCTCCACCTTCGACCTTCCGCCCGAGTCCGATTCCGACACGGCCTTCTATGCCCGCGTGGGACAAGAGGCTACGGTTCGCCACCTCATCGATCGCATGATCACCTGGTCCAGCAACCTGGCCACCAACATCCTCATCCAGGCCGCGGAACCCGACCGGGTCAACGCCATGCTGCGCGAGCTGGGGGCCGACTCCATGAACGTCCTCCGGGGCGTGGAGGACCTGAAGGCCTTCGATGCCGGCATGAACAACACCACCACGGCCCGGGACCTCGGCGTCGTCATGGCTGCAGTGGCGGAGAGCGACATCTTCACCTCCCGGTCCCGCGACGAGATGCTCTCCATCCTGGAGCGGCAGCACTTCAGGGAGAACATCCCGGCGGGATTGCCCGAGGGCACCCGGGTGGCGAACAAGACGGGATGGATCACCGCCCATAATCACGATGCCGCGGTCGTCTTCCCGGACAACGCACCGCCCTATGTGCTCACCGTCATGGTGAAGGGGATCGAAGACCAGGCGACCGCCGCTGCGCTCATCGCCAACCTCTCCCGCCAGGTCTGGGCGTACCACAGGGCCCGGTACGGCGCGGGCGGCGCCTGAGCCCGGAGGGCAGCGCGCAGCATTGACAGCGTGGTGGACCCGTCACATACTGTCTACGAAGACTCTCGTAGATGGAGGCATTCATGCTGCTTCTGTGGATGGCGTCCACGGCTCTGGTGACCGCGCTGGTGGTCGGAGCGGCCCTTCTTCTGGAACGGGCGGTGACGGCCCGCCGCCGCTGGCTGTGGTTCGGCGCGCTCCTCGTGGGTGCGGGCCTGCCGGTCCTGCGGCCGCTCCTGGGACGCCTTCTCCCCGCCGCCTCTCCGCTGGAGGTGGCCTTCGGTCCCATCCTCCCGGCCGTGCGGGGCGTCGCGGGGCAGCTGGACACCGCAGCGACGGCCGCGGGCTTCGCCGACGCCACGGGGATCCTCCTGGGCGCGTGGATCGGCGTCAGCGTCGTGCTGATCGCGCTGGTGTCGGGTGGGGTGGTGCGGATGCGGCGCCTGAGCCGGGGCTGGCGTCCACGCGCGCTGGATGGGATGGACGTCCTTCTGTCGGAGGCTCTGGGCCCGGCCGTGGTCGGGCTGTTCAGGCCGCGTATCGTCCTCCCCGCCTGGGTCGTGGGGCTGGATCCCGACGCGCGGGCGCTCATCCTGGCCCACGAGGAGGAGCACCGGAGGGGCCGGGATCCGCTCCTCCTGACCGCCGCGCTCCTGGTGCCGGTGGCCATGCCGTGGAATCCAGGGGCCTGGCTGGCGTTCTTCCGGCTCCGCGACGCCGTGGAGACCGATTGTGATGCCAGGGTCCTGGCCCGGGGAAGGACGAGCGCCAGGAGCTACGCCCGCCTCCTCTACGAGGTCGGAAGCCGACCTGCCGTTCCGGTGCCCCTGGGTGCCGGGTTCGGTGAGCGGACCTCGTCTCTCGAGCGGAGGATACGCATCATGCTGGGCAAGACGCTGGGAATCGGATGGAGGGGGTGGGCCCTGCGCGGGGGCGTAGCCGCGGCGCTGGTGGCCGTCGCGTGCACGGTGGACGTGACCCTCGAGCCCCGCAGCGACGACTCCGCCGGCGCATCCGAGGCACCGACGGCTCCGAGCCCCCGGGTGGAGGTACCCGATCCCACCGTGGCGGGTGGGCCGTCCTTCACGCCCTTCACCGTGGCACCGGCCATCCTGAACCGCGACGAGGTGGTGACGAGCATGGAGAAGGAGTACCCGCCGCTCCTGCGCGACGCCGGCGTCGGTGGGACGGTGAAGGTCTACTTCTTCATCAACGCCTCGGGGAGGGTGGAGGACACGCGCATCGACGAGAGCTCGGGTCACCCGGCCCTGGACCAAGCGGCGCTGCGGGTGGCCCACGTGTACCGCTTCTCTCCGGCGCTGAACAAGGACGAGAAGGTCTCCGTGTGGGTCTCGTTCCCCATCACCTTCCAGGTCCGGTAGCGCGCGCGTCGTCCGGCCCCGGCGCCGGTCGGGACCTCCGGGGACGTGGAGAGGGGGCGCCCGAGGGGATGGGGGCCGGGTAGCCGGGCATCGGTCGGGCCCGTACTCTGAGGGCGGTCGCTCCCCACGGGCGGCCGCCCTCGACCGTTCTCGACGACCCGACACCCCGCGGATCCATGACGCGACGCCTCCTCGCCCTCGCTGCGGCCCTCGCCGCCTCCCTTCCGACCGCTCCTCTCAGCGCCCAGGACCACGACGCGCCCGATCCCTACGCCGACATGCACGCCCGCAGCATCGGGCCCGGCGGGATGAGCGGCCGCGTGGCGGCCGTGGACGTGGTGCTCCGGGACCGGAACATCGTCTACGTGGGCGGCGCCACGGGCGGACTCTTCAAATCGGCGGACGCCGGCCTCTCCTGGACCCCGGTCTTCGACCGCCAGCCGGCCCTGGGCATCGGCGCCATCTCCGTCTTCCAGGCCAACCCCGACATCGTCTGGGTGGGCACCGGGGAGGGGAATCCCCGGAACAGCGCCGGCGTGGGGCGAGGTCTCTTCAAGACCACGGACGGGGGCCGCACCTGGACCGACATGGGCCTGGACCATTCGGAGCGCATCGCCCGGGTCGTCACCCATCCCCGCGATCCCGACGTCGTCTACGTGGCGGCCATGGGTCCCGCCTGGGCCGACGGGCAGGAGCGGGGTGTCTACCGCACCCGGGACGGCGGAGCCACCTGGGAGCGGGTCCTCTGGCAGAACCCCGGCACCGGAGCGGCCGACCTGGTCATGGACCCCTCCAACCCCGACCACCTCTTCGCCGCCATGTGGCAATTCCGGCGCCTACCCTGGTTCTTCACCTCCGGCGGGCCGGGCTCGGGCCTGTTCGAGACGTGGGACGGAGGAGACACCTGGCGCCGGATCGGGGCCGAGGACGGGCTGCCCGCAGGCGACCTGGGCCGCATCGGGCTGGCCATCGCCCCATCCAACCCCGACGTGGTCTACGCCCTGGTGGAGGCCACGAAGAGCGCTCTGGTACGCTCCGACGACGGCGGTGCCACCTGGCACGTCGTCTCGGACCGGCCCGGCATCGCGCCGCGCCCCTTCTACTACGCCGACCTGCGGGTGGACCCGAAGAACGAGAATCGGCTCTACTCGCTGCACTCGGCCATCCAGGTCAGCGAGGACCAGGGACGCACATGGGCCACCGTGGTGCCCAGCGGCATCATCCACGGCGACG
>JASFRY010000452.1:0-4200 GCA_050114675.1 Gemmatimonadota bacterium
CACGAACTCGGCGTTCTCACCGAACTTGGTGATGGGCGGCGCGTCCGCTCCGCCCAGGGCCGCCCGAACCTGCCCGGCGTCGACGCTGTTGTCGTTGAAGCGGACCTGCACCAGGGATCCCCCGGTGAAGTCCACGCCGTAGTTCTGCCACGTCCCGATGGTGGCGATGTTGAACACCATCGCCGCGATGCTGATGAGGATGGCAGTGCCGGAGAGGACGTAGGCCTTCCGCCGTTGCTCGATGAAGCGATAGCGGGCGTGCGCGAAGAATCTCATGGCCGTCCGGGGGTCAGATGCTGATGGGATCCGAGGCCTTCTTGCCCTGCAGGTAGAGCAGGAAGAAGGTCCGGGTCACGAAGATGGCGGACACGAAGGACGCCACGATACCGATGGACAGCGTCACGGCGAAGCCCTTCACCGGCCCGGTCCCGAACTGGAACAGGATCAGCGCCGTGAGCAGCGTCGTGATGTTGGAGTCCACGATGGCCGAGAGGGCGTTGGCGAAGCCCTCGTCCACGGCCGTGCGCGTGGCACGCCCCGCCTGGAGCTCCTCTCGTATTCGCTCGAAGATCAGCACGTTGGCGTCTACCGCCATCCCCACGGAGAGGATGAGCCCCGCGATCCCCGGAACGGTGAGCGTGGCCTCCAGACCGGCCAGTCCGCCCAGCACGAGGACCACGTAGAAGCCCAGCGCCATCACCGCCAGGATCCCCGCCACGCGGTAGTAGGCGATCATCACCAGGACCACGGCGATGAGGCCCACGATGCCGGCCAGGCGGCCCTGCTGGATGGAGTCGTGCCCCAGGGACGGACCCACGGTGCGCTCCTCGATGATGTCCAGCTTGGCGGGAAGCGCACCGGCCCGGAGCACCAGCGCCAGGTCACGCGCCTCCTCCAGCGGGGTCCCGGCCCCCATCTCGATCTGGCCGCGCGCGCCGATGCGGTCCCGGATCACCGGGGCGCTCATGACCTCGCCGTCCAGCACGATGGCCAGGTAGTCGCCCACGTGCTGGCCGCTGAAGCGCTGGAACAGCCGCCCCCCGGCCCGGGAGAGCTGGAACTGCACCTGGGACTGGTTGAACTGGGGGTCGCGCCCCGCCACCGCGTTCTCCAGGTAGTCGCCGGTGAGGAAGGGCTTGGACTCGAGCACGTACAGCCGCTTGTAGTTCCGGGCGCCCCGGCCCACCACCTCCGAGCCCCACTGGAGCGACTCGTTGCGGGGCAGCGCGCGCTGCACGTCGGGGAGCGACAGGAAGTACTGGACCGTCGGCACGTCCTCGGTGGGGACCATGAACGTCCCCGGCACGTCGCCGAAGCTCAGGAGCGACGAGAGGGGCCGCAGGGCGTCCGCGTCCGAGGCCGCCTGGGCCGCCGAGTCGGGCTGCGCCGCCGAATCGGGCTGCTGCGTGACCGCCCCGGTGCTGTCGGCCCCCGTGGTGTCGGCCTGGGTGGTGTCTCCGCCGAAGAGGAGGTTCTCGATGTTGGCGCTCTCTCCTCCGCCCGCCGTGACGTCCCTCCCCATGGCCTTGATGGAGTCCACGCCCAGCGTCGACACGATGGTCCGGTCGATGCGCGGCAGGGCCTGCTCCAACTCGGTCGTGGGCAGGACGAGCTTGAACTCCAGATAGGCCTGGGACTGGATGATCCCCTTGGCCTGGTCCTCGTCGGAGATGCCCGCCAGCTCCACGATGAGCCGGTCGTTGCCCGCCTTCTGGATGAGCGGCTCCTCCACCCCGAACTCGTCGATGCGCGTCCGGATGATCCGCTCCACCCGGTCGATCATGTCCGACTTGGCGGCGGCGGTGAGGGTGCCATTGGGGTCGTCGACCTCGAGGACGAGGTGCATGCCCCCCTGGAGGTCGAGTCCGAGCTTGAGCCCGTGGGAGTAGAGTTGCCACCCGGCGATCACCAGCGTGACGAAGATGGTGATGAGGCGGCCTCTGACCGTCTTGAACATGTCCGGCGCGTTCGGTCGGCGGAGAAGGGAGCCCCGCAAGGGCTACGGAACGATAGCCTGTAAAGCTGTTCTGCCCTCGGGATAGTGTCAATCGGGCCGGGGAGTTCCCCCCGGCCTGCCGGCGCCTGCTGCGCCTGGGGCCGCCCGGCGCGGCGGGAGACCCGGGGCGCCGGCTACAGGAGGGCCCGGCGGAGCACGGCGTGGACCCGCGCCAGGAAGCGCTGGGGGTCCACCGCCTTGTCCACGTAGTCGTCGGCCCCGGCCTCCAGGAGCTCGGCCTCGATCTCGTTGCTCCCCGTCCCGGTCCGGATGAGCACCGGGAGCGCCGCCGTGCTCACCGAGCCGCGGATGAGATCCAGGACCTGCCGCCCGTCCAGGCCCGGCATGGCCAGGTCCAGGATGACGAGATGGAAGTCGGGGTCCTCGCCCAGGATGTCCAGGGCGCGGTGGCCGTCCTCGGCCTCCTCCACCTCGTAGCCGTCCCTGGACAGGATGCTCCGCATGAGGAGGCGCGCCTCGACGTCGTCGTCCACCAGAAGGATGCGTGGTGGCCCCAGGGACTGCTCCGACTCCTTCTCGTCCGCGGCCTGACCCAGCACCCGCTCCACCTCCACCAGGGTGGTCTTTCCCTGGGTGATCCACTCCAGGCCCACCTCGTGGAGGGTGCGCATCCCACCCTGGGTGGCCACCCGGTTCAGCGTCGACCATCCCTTCCTTTGCTCGATGGCCTGCTGGAACCGCGGCCCCACCACCAGGACCTCCGCCGCCGGCAGGCGCCCCCGGTAGCCCGTGAAGCCGCACTCGGGGCACCCCACGGCACGCACCACGGGCTCCACGCCGTGGCGGTCCGTGAGGCGCTGCTCGTCGGGCGTGAGCTGGCCCCGCACCGGCTCGGCGCACGCCGGGCACACCCGGCGCAGCAGCCGCTGGGCGATGGCGCCGCGCATGGTCTGGGCGATGATGCTGTACTGGAGCCCCATGTCCGCCAGGCGCGTCACCGCGCTCACCGCGTCGTTGGCGTGGACCGTGGCCAGGACCAGGTGGCCCGTCATGGCGGCCTGGGCCGCCGTGACCGCCGTCTCCTTGTCGCGGATCTCGCCCACCAGGATCACGTCCGGGTCCTGGCGCAGCATGGCCCGGAGCGCGCCGGCGAAGGTCATGCCCTGCTTGGTCTCCACCTGCGTCTGGGTGATCCCGGCGAGCTCGTACTCGATGGGATCCTCCACCGTCATGATGTTGACCTTCCCGTCGGCCAGCTCGCGCAGCGCGCCGTACAGCGTCGTGGTCTTCCCCGAGCCCGTGGGACCGGTCACGATCACGATGCCGTCCCGGTGGGTCATGAGGTTGCGCAGGCGCTGGAGCTCGTGGGCGGGAATGTCCAGGTCGTCCAGCGTCAGGGTGGCGCTGGAATCCAGGATCCGGACCACGCACTTCTCGGCGCCGGCGGCGGGGATGGTGGACACGCGCAGGTCGTACCCCCGGTTCCTGATGCGGACACGGGCCTTGCCGTCCTGGGGCCGGAGGCGGTCGGCGATGTCCAGGCGGGAGAGGACCTTGATGCGGCTGATGACCCGGTTCAGCGCCGACATGGGGAGGTCCATGTGCTTGCGCAGCACCCCGTCCACCCGGTAGCGGATGGAGCCGATCCTCCGCCCGGGCTCCACGTGGATGTCGCTGGCTCCGGCGTTGATGCCGTCGCGGATGATGAGGTTGGTGAGCTTCACCACCGGGGTCGCCGCAGCGTCGTCCTCGGTGATGGTCTCGGGCCCCATCTCCTCCACCAGCTTGATGGCGTCCTCGTCCAGGTCCAGGTCCCCTTCCATGGTGCCCAGGAGGCTCTCCACGGCCCTCTCCGGCGAGAACCGGCTGTCCAGGGCGTCCTGGATGGCGCCGGGCGACGCCACCTCGAAGTGGGCGGTGCGGCCCGTGCTGAAGCCCAGCGCGCGCTCGGCCTCCACGTCGGTGGGGTCGCACGTGGCCACCACGAAGTGCCGGTCGTCCTCCGCCAGCGGGAAGATGTGGTGCTTCCGCGCCATGGTCTCGGGGATGAGGAGCGCGGCGTTCGGGTCCGCCTCGGCGAAGTTGGCCACCTTGAGACGGAAGTACTCGGCCACCAACTCGGCGAGCCGGTGGTCCCCCATGCCGTAGGCGCGGCACACCTGGGCCCAGGCGTCGTTGGCCCGGGCGCTCGCGGGGACGTCGGGGGGATCCGCCTCGCTCAGGCCCGCGCGTTCGGCGATGCG
>JASFRY010000453.1:0-4194 GCA_050114675.1 Gemmatimonadota bacterium
AGAGCATGACTCCTGAGCCGGGGCGGCAGGATGGCCTCGTGGGTCGTCGTGAAGGTGCTTCCGCCGCCTCTTCTCGAGGCCTCAGGGGCCGCTGCGCCTACAGGCGGACCATCATGAGAAGTGCGTCCTCACGGGGTGTGTCGTAATAGTCGCGTCGCACGCCGATCTCCCTGAACCCGAAGCGGCGGTAGAGGTCGGCGGCGCGGGTGTTGGAAACGCGGACCTCCAGATAGAGGGACTGGACCCCCCGCTTCCGGGCGATCCCGAGCACGTGGTCCAGGAGGTGCGTCCCGTGGCCACGACCCCGGTGCGAGGCGGTGATGGCGATATTCGCCAGCTCTCCCTGGTCCAGGATGCACCAGAGCACCGCGTAGCCCACGACACCGTCTTGCGGGTCCTCCAGGACCCAGAGCTCGGCTCCGGGCCGATCCAGGAGGGTCGCAAACGTGTCGGCCTTCCAGGGGCTCGTGAACGCCTCGGTCTCGATGCCGACCACGCGCTCCACGTCCTCTGAGCGCATGCGGCGGGCCTTGGGCGTGGAGGGAGCCCTTACGCCGGGGTCCATTCCCGCTCCGCGCTGGAGGCCTTCACATACCGGGGCTCCCACGTCTGCAGTCGCTCCACCGGAGGTGTGTCGGGGTGGAGAGTAAGGAAGTGGAGCAGCCCGTCGGCGGTGGGCTCGCCCAGCGGCGGGCCGGCCACCGGATGTCCCGCGCCCTCGAGGATCCCTCGGTGCCGGAGGGCGCCGTCGCCCACGAAGACGGCGCCTTGCGGCACCCCGCCCCCCGCCACGGCCGCCAGGTCGCTGGCATGGGGGGGGAGCAGGGTCTCCAGGCCGGCTTCCCCCAGGCCGTAGCAGGCGGCGTACACGCGTGTTCCGCGGGCGTCGAAGAGGACGTAGCGGATGCGGGCGTCGGTCCCCCCCAGATCTCCGAGCGCGCCCGCCGCGAGGCTGGACACCCCCCAGAGCGGGATGTCCCGCGCCCGCGCCAGGCCCTTGGCCGTGGCGGCGGCCACCCGGACGCCGGTGAAGGACCCGGGTCCTTCACCGACCACCACCCCACATATCTCGTCCACGTCCACGCCACCCTCCTCCAGGACCTCGTGGACGGCCGGAACCAGCCTGGAAGCATGCTGGCCTCGCCGCTCCAGGCGCACGCGGGCAAGCACGTCCCGCCCTCGGGCCACGGCCACGTGCCCCACGGGCCCCGAGGTGTCCATGGCCAGATAGAGCCCGGCGGCGTCGTAGCGAGACGCGCTCATCGACCCGAAACGCTCATGGGAAAACCCGCCAGCTCGGGGGGCGCCCCCACGCGTGTCACCGAAACGTCGCGCACGAGGGGCTTGCCGGGCGGAGAAGTGAGGTCGATGAGCCAACGGTCCGGCGGAAGGAGGTCGAAGGCACGCTCCGGCCACTCCACAAGCACGATCTCGTTGGGCTGGCCCAGATCGTCCCACCCCAACTCCCACACCTCATCGGGGCTCTCGATGCGGTACAGGTCCAGGTGCACCACCTCCAGCTCCATCCGCCCCTCGTACCGGAACATGAGGTTGAAGGACGGAGACGGCATGGCCTGGCGCACACCGGCGCCCCGTCCGATGGCCCGGGCCAGCACCGACTTCCCCGCGCCGAGTGGGCCCCGGAGACCGATGAACACCGGCGCGGCCACCGTGTCACCAATGCGCTCACCCCAACGGACGAGCCCCTCCTCGTCGACCCTCATGCCGCGCTCCGCAGCGCGTCCGCGGTCTTCCTGATTCCCCGACCTCCGTCGGAGGCGGCAGTCCGCATGTCTCGCGTCCCGGCGGCACACGCCTCGTGGGTGCGGCACGGGGTGTCCGGCAAGCCGATGAGGCGGGCGCTGGCGGCGACCGGGACGTCAACGTCCCGCAGCGTTTCCAAGGAGAGCGTGGGTCTGGGCATGGGAGGAGAATCTACACCATTGCGCCCGGCCATGCGCATGCGGGAAGGGGATACGGGAGCCTCTCTCGGGATGTCGTGCCCGTGCATCGAGCCATGCCTCGGCCGCCGGACGGGTGCGGAACGCGGCGTCCGGTCAGCTCCGGTACAGCCCCTCGCGATGGATCACTTCGGCCACGCCCCGGGGCACCAGGGCCGAGAGATCCTCGCCGCTGGCGGCGGCCTCGCGGACCTGCGTGGACGACACGTCCACGCGGGTCACCGGCACGTGGAGCGCCCGCTCCATGCCGGGCAGGTCCGGCGCCACGTCGGGCGCCGTCTCGCCCTCCCGGTCCATCAGGACCAGGGTGGCAATCCTCAGGATCTCCACCGGCTCCTTCCACCCCGTCTCCAACGTGCGGATCTGGTCCGCGCCCAGGATCAGGTAGAGCTCGGCGTCGGGGTAGGCGTTCCGGAGCGCCCGCAGCGTGTCGATGGTGTAGGAGGGTCCCGCGCGGCCCACTTCCAGATCGGAAACGACGAAGCGGGGATCGCCGGCGGCGGCGGCCTGCGTCATCTCCATCCGGAGCGCAGCGTCGGTGAGCGGCTCCCCGCGCTTGTGGGGCGGTCGCCCCGCCGGGATCCAGAGCACCCTGCCCAGCTCCAGCGCGTCGGCCACGTCGGTGGCCACGGTGACGTGGCCTACGTGGGGTGGATCGAAGGTGCCGCCGAATACGCCCAGGCGGAGAGGGCCGGCTCCTTCAGGAGCCGCTGTCGTCATCGGTTCGCACCTGGGCCGCGGCCGGCGAATCCGGATACTGATCGAGCAGCTTCTGGCGGGCATCCTCGGCCAGGTCGTCGTAGCCGATGGCCTTGTTGGATTCGTAGATGCCCAGCAGCGCCTTGGGGGCGTAGTCGGTGTCCGAGTAGAGCTGCACCACGAACTGGTAGTAGATGATGGCCGAGTCGTAGAGCTTGCGCCGGAAGTAGAAATCAGCGTTGAGGTATTCCTTCTCCGCCAGCTTCACGCGCAGCTCATTGGCGATCTTCGCCGCCTCGACCGCCTCCGGTGAGCCGGAGTAGTCCACCACCACGTTCCGGCACGTCGCGATCCCGTCCTGCGTGTAGCTCTGGTCCCGCTCCGGCACCGGCGAGAGCTCGTCCAGGCACTTGCATTTTCCCAGCGCCGCCTCGGCAGCGTGGCCGTTGCCGGGATAGCGGTCCAGGAAGCGCTGGTACTCGCTCTGTGCCGTCAGGTAGTCACCCTTGGCGAAGTAGGCATTGGCCGCCAGGAGACGTGCGTCAGGCGCCCGCTCCGAGCCTCCGAAGGTGATGAAGAAGCGGTCCACGGCCCGGACCACGTGGTCCCAGTCATGATCCTGGTATTCCTGGAGTGCCAGCTGGTAGAGCTGCTCATCGCTGAGGCCCCGGTAGGGGTCGGCAGAGCGGCAGCTCGCCAGGGACAGGGCTGCGAAGGCCAGAACCGTGATGCGTCGTGCGAATGTGGACATCCGGACGGATACCCGATGTGGGGTGCGTGGGTCCCCGGAGCGGCGTCCAACACCCCCCCGGCACGTCAACGGCATTTGCCGCCTCGGAGGGACTCGAGGCCCCGCCCGAAGCGGATCTCGTCGAAGCGCGCCTGCGCGCGACTGACCAGAGCGCCCGCGTTGTCCGCGTAGCGCACCTGGGCATACGCGTCCATGGCCCCCGAGCAGTCGCCCAGCTCCGACAGGATGTTCCCCTTCTCGAACCACGCCTGGGCCTGGATGTTCCGCGGCTCGCCCACCTCCAGCGTGCGGTCGACCCGCTCCAGCGCCTTCTCCAGATCCTCATCCGTGCGGTCTCGCCGTGCCAGCATCTCGCGGGCCAGGTCGAAGGCGCAGGTGCCGATGTGCCAGTCCACCTCGGTCCGCTGCCAGGGTCGCAGCATGGTACGGTATCGTTCGAAGAAGACCAGGGCATGCTCGCAGTCCCCGATCTCTTCGTAGGCTTGACCTACCTCGAAGACCACGCCGGCCGCCGCCGAGTCCCCCTCCTCGGCCAGCGTCTTGGTATAGAAGGGGAGCGCCCGTCCATACTCTCCGGCCTGGAAGTAGTGGCGTGCCAGGTCCAGGGCCATGTCGGACACACCGATCCCGGGCCGAAGCTGGAGCGCCGTCTCCACTGCGGTGGCCATGGCGAAGCGGTCCTTGCGTGCCCGGGCCGACCTGGCCATCTGCATGAGGTCGGCCACCGCCTGGTCCGTATAGGTCGAGTCCTTGCTCACCGCTTCCCGGTAGAAGGTGCCGGCG
>JASFRY010000454.1:0-4183 GCA_050114675.1 Gemmatimonadota bacterium
AGCCAGATCCAGGTAGGCCTGGAGCTGCTCCACCGCCTCGTCCCGTCTTCCGAGCCGGGCCAACAGAAGCCCCCGGGCCCGGTTCTCGCCCCGCGACGTGGGCTGGATGAGGAGGATCCGCTCCACCGAGGCCAGCGCGCGGACGTTGTCGCCCACGTTGACGTAGACGCCCTTCAAGTTGGTCAGCAGGCGGACCAGCATGTCGCGGCGCGAAGCCGGCCGCAGGAAGTGCTTCTGCACCCGCACCATCCCGCCATAGACCTGGTCCAGCAGCTCCTGGGCCTGGTCCTCGAAGCGCATGCGCCCGCCGTCGAAGGGGTCGATGAGGAGACGGATGGCGTCACCCCGGTAACGGACCAGGAAGTGGCTGGGGAAGTTCACGCCTTCCAGGGGGAGCCCCAGGCGCCACCCCACCTCGAGCACCACCATTCCCAGGGTCAGGGGGATTCCCAACCCCCGGTCCAGGACGTCGTTCAGGAAAGAGTTCCGGGGATCGTAGTACGCCTTGCGGTTCCCCTTGAAGCCGCGGCGCCGGTACACCATGTCCAGCAGCTCGCTCAATACCACCAGCGGAGCCGTCTCGTCGGCCAGGCGGTCCTTCACCTCCTCGGCCATCTGGTCGAGACGTGCCAGGTACAGCTCCACCGAGATCTGGGGATACTCTTCCCTGGCCACCAGGAGCGCGGCCCGAGCCATGTCCATCTCGGACTCGGGTCGGGCCACTTCCCTGGCGAACAGCTGCCGTGGCGTGGGGCTCAGGCTCATGTCTTCGGGCAGGTCCTTCTTGCGTCACGACCGAGGTCTGCGAGGATTCGGACCTATGGGTACCCACGGAGCGGACCTTGTTTCCGAACTTCCGCCGGCCGACCTGTCGCTGGTCGTGCCGTGCTTCCAGTGTCGCGACACCATCGACGACACGGTGGATCGCCTCACCGTCCACCTGGAGTCGCTGGGCCTCGCGTGGGAAGTGGTGCTGGTGGACGACGGGAGCACCGACGGCACCGGCCAGGCCATCCGGGCCCGGGCAGACGGCGACCGCGTGGTGGCCGTATGCCTCCCCCGGAACCGGGGGAAGGGCTCCGCGGTGGCGGCTGGGATGCTCCGGGCACGCGGTGCCTGTCGCATCTTCACCGACGCCGACCTCCCCTACGAGTTGGACGCCATCGAGCGCTGCGTCTCGCGCGTGCGGGCCGGGAGCGACGCCGTCTTCGGCAACCGACTCCTGGACGCCTCCGACGCCCGGGCCCGCTCCCCGCTGCGAAAGGCCCTGGGCGGCATGGTCCGGAAGGCGGTCGGTATGCTCCTCGGACGCGCCGATATCGACACCCAGTGCGGCTTCAAGGGCTTCTCGGGATCGGTGGCCGAGGTGCTCTTCACCGACCTGCGCACCGCCGGCTTCCTCTTCGACGTGGAGATCACCCGCGCTCTGGTGTCGTCCGGCGCGCGCCTCGAGTTCCTGCCCGTGCGCCTGGTCAATCAGGGAGATTCGACGGTGCACCTGATCCCCACCGCGCTCCGGTCGCTGCGTGAGGCGTGGGGGCTCCTGCGCCCACCTGGCATGGAAGACGGCAAGGTCGAGGCGCTCCGGCGGGCTCTCGCCCCGGAAATGCCCCCCGGCTCCCCGCCTACCTGAGGTCGAACACCCAGAGGGTGTGGCCCAGCACCGCCACGGGACGCAGGTCCTTCAGGGGGTCCACGGCCAGGTTCGGTGCGAGCTTGGCGCGATTGAGCAGGTGCACGCTCACGGCATAGATGCCCGGGGGAGGGTCGGGGTTGGAGAGCAGCCCCACCGCCGTGTGGGGAGGCAGGTACTCCCCCGGGATCCCGTACAGGGACGGGTCGTAGGCCGCCATCCCGGTGATCCTGGCGTCGGTGATCCCCCGGGACGCCAGGTAGGCGCGCAGTCGGATGAGGTCCTGGCCCCAGTCTACGTTGGAGTCGTCGAGCCACTCGATGCCGTGGGACGGCCCGCCGGCCGCCTCGTTGAAGTAGGGGATGTAGTCGGGATAGGACCTCAGCGAGGAAGCGACGAGCCACACGCCCAGGGCCCCCACCGCCCATCGCACGCCCCGCCGCCGGAACAGAGGCGATGCCACGACCCCCGACGCGTACACGAAGAGGAAGGGATAGACCGGCAGGATGTAGCGGATCCCGATCTGGAAGGCCTTCCACGAGATGACGACGAACCAGACGGCGACGGGCGAAAAGAGCAGCACCCGGTCGGCCCGGCTCTCCTCGCGGTGCGCGATCTGGAAGACCGAGCGGATCACCAGGAGGAGGAGAAGGGCAAGGGGGGTCTTGAGGAGGAACGCCGCCAGGAAGTAGTACCAGAGGTGGTGGTCGTAGAAGCGCCCGTGGAAGTAGGTCAGGTACGTGGGGTGGACGTTGACGTTCACCATGAGGAAGTCACGGAAGTACCTGTCCACCCTCCCCGGTGCGAAATACCCCAACGACACCCACACCAGGGCCAGGGCCACGACCCCCGAGGTCAGCGCTGCCGACCATGCCGCACGGCGAAGTCGCGGGCGGTCGCGCCACCGCGCCATGGCCCGCTCCGGGACCGACACGCCGTTGTCGAAGAGCGGCAGCACCAGGGCCCACAGGGGATAGAGGGCGAGGAGGAAGAGGCCCGAGTACTTGGCCAGGAGCGCCGCCGCCAGGAACGCGGAGGCCAGGAGGGCCTTCCCCACGGCCGGCCGGCGAAGCAGCCGCCGGTACCCCCACACCGCCCACAGCGTGAAGCAGGTCAGCCCCAGGTCCGTGGTGGCCAGACGTCCATGGGCGAGGATGTTGGGGTCGAAGGCGCACAGCGCCGCCGCGAGGAGGCCCGCCCCCGAGCCGTACAGGTCCCGGCCCAGGAGGAACACGCCTACCACCAGGAGCATGGTGACCAGCAGGACGGGGAGTCGCGCGAAGAGGATGAGGCGCTCGCCGTCCGGGTTGTCGCGCAGGAGGAAGGCACGCCCGAAGTCCCACTGGGTGTTGCCCACCCCGGCCCCGGCCCGCGTCCAGCTCGGATCCTCCAGGGGGATCCGCGGATGGAGCGGCAGCATGGCCGCGCCCGAGAGGAGCTTCATGAGCGGCGGCTGCTCCGGGTTGAGCCGGAAGTCGCCCGTGGCCACGTACGAGTAGCCCGCGGGGATGTAGGAGAGCTCGTCGTAGGTGAGCGATTTCCGGCGCATGCTCCCGAACCCCTGCGCGAACACGGCGGCGCAGAGGAAGGCCAGCACGGCGACGATGGTGGGGCGCGTCATGACGGCGAACCATAAGCGCCCCGGACCCCCGCCGCATGGGGTCCGGGCCCGGGAGCGCGCGCGGATCCAACCGGGAGCCCGGTGGTACCCAACCGGGGAGACCCTCCCACCGAAGACGCCTCCGCAGCGTTCCTCATCCACAGGAGTCACGGTGCGTACGCTCAGCCTCGTCGTCGTGGCGCTTGCGCTCGTCGTCCCCTCCGCGCAGGCCCAGAGCCTCCGGGGAGTCGGTGTCCAGGTCGGTCACGTGGAATCCAAGCAGATCGTCACCAACGGCGACGACTCGGGCACCCGGTCCGGTCTCATGGGCGGGCTGTTCATCGACGTCCAGACCCCCGCCCCCCTTCTCAGCGTCCTGGCCGAGGCGTCCTTCGTCCAGCGCGGCGGAACCTTCACGACCGCCGATCCGTCCACGGGCGGCGACGTGGAGGCAGACTACCTGACCTTCACCGTGGCCCCCGAGCTGCACGTGGACATCGGCCCCGCGGGTGCCTTTGCCTACGCCGGTCCCACCGCCGAGGCGTCGGTGCGGACGCGGTACGCTCCGGCCCTGGCGGCGGCCTATCAGAACCCGGCGAGCCTGGCGCTGGCGGCGACCGCCGGCGGAGGCGTGGAGCTCCGTCTCCTGCAGGGGTGGGCCTTCCGGCTGGAGGCTCGGGTGGTGGAGGGACTGTCCGCTGCGTTCACCGGCGACGCCGGAGAGTTCAAGCACCGCTCCAGCGAGTTCCTGGTCCGGGTCGGGCGGAGGGGAGGCCCGTGACGCCAGGGATCTTCCTGGTGCTCCTGACCCTCTCTCCCTCCGGCGCCGGCCAGGTCGCGGACACCCTCCCCGCGCCGCCGCCGGACCTCCTGGGCTGCTACGACGTGGAGGTGGGGATGTGGCGGGGGGGGGGGGGCCCGGCCGGCCCCCCCGCGCGCCCCCCCCCCCC
>JASFRY010000455.1:0-4171 GCA_050114675.1 Gemmatimonadota bacterium
ACGGAGCGACGCACGTCTTCATCTGCGACGGCTACGCGGCTTCCGCCGAGGCCGTGCAGGCCGCCAGCCTGGACCCGGTCCTCGACACCAGCACGTCCCTCTGCCTCTTCTCGTCCCACTTCGAGGGCTCCTACCAGCGGGAGCCCCGCATCATGCACCTGGACCCTGAAGCCGCGGACTTCGAGGATCGGCTCAAGGCGATCCTGGGCGCCGGGACGTCGAGCGAGAAGGTGGAGCAGTATCGGGGGAACCTCCTCGAGGCCCGGGCCGCGTCGCTCCCCCTGGAGCAACGGACCCTCACGGCGGACGATTTCTTCCCGCAGAAGGAATGGCGCGTGCTGAGCCTGGCCTCGGCCATGCTCCCCGATCCCTACACCGGCATGCCCGGCGTGGAGGAGGTGGAGGAGGACGTCTACCGGGTCACCACCCGGGTGGCTACGCGAAAGCGAATGATCGACGTCACCCTCACGTTGCGGGCCGACCAGACGGAGCGGGAGATGCGCATGTCGTTCTCACCCCTCCTGGACCGGTACTACGCCGGTCAGGATCACACGGCCCGGCCCGTCAAGATCTCCGACTCGGGGCGGATCCGGAACGAGCTGCAGACGCTGTGCGCCGAAGCCATCGAGTACCTCCCCGACGACCGCATGGTCGTCCACTTCGACCGCATCGACGACGAGGTCATGCCGCCCGACAAGAAGGCGCTCATCCGGGAGGTGCTGGACTGGTATCGGGCCGAGCATCCCGTGTGGTTCGGGTGGCTGGAGACGGACTGACGCACCTCTTCCTTCACGGGCGGCATGCGCGCATCATCCAGAGGTGCTCCCGCCGAGAACTTCCGAAGGAGTGTTCATCCATGCGCCGCTTCACCGCGCTTCTCGTCGCCGTCGGCGTCCTGGTTCCATCGTCGGCCCAGGCCCAGTCCCTGCGATACACCTCCACGACCCGAGCCGAGCTCTCCGGCGCCGTGGGGCGCGTCGTGTCATCCATGGGAGGGCTGGGGGAGCCCACGGTGGAGACCACCTCCATCCAGGGGTCCAAGATCCGCAAGGATGACGAGAAGACCTCGGAGATCATGGACTGGGACGCCGGCACCATGACCCTGCTGGACCATGCGTCCCGCACCTTCGTTCGCTACAGCTTCGCCGACATGGCCCAGGCGATGGCCGAGGGCGTGAAGGGGGCCGAGGGCGCGCAGGGACAACAGCAGGCTCCTGCCGGGGAGGCCGCGCCCCAGGGCGGCGAAGAGCCCCGGGCTGAGCTCGAGTGGAAGGTGTCGACGGATCGAACCGGAAAGCACGAGACCATCGCCGGCTACGACACCGAGGAGGTCATCCTCACCGTCGAGCTCCACGCCAAGCAGACGGCCGAGGCGGCGGCCGCGTCGGGAGAGGACGAACCCCAACAGGCCGACATGGCCGTTGTGACCGACCTCTGGCTCAGCACCGATTTTCCCGAGCAGAAGCTCATGGAGCAGATGCAGGGCGAGGCCCTGAAGCAGTTCCGGGAGAGCGGAGCCGCCCAGGAGATGGCCTCCTCCATGCAAGGGGTGAGCGCATACAACCCCGGAGTGGAAGATGCCTGGCAGAAGAACAGGGAGGCCCTCGAGGAGCTCGACGGAACGGCGCTCCGGGCCACGATGCACTTCGTCCTGCTGCCCCCTGGGGTGTCGCTCGACCGTGACCAGGTGCTGGCCGACGCGGACCGGAGCCTCTCCTCCGATGTGGCGGACGCCGCAGCCGAGAGCGCCAAGGACGCTGCCAAGAACGCCGTGAGCGGCCTGGCGGGACGGTTCGGCTTCGGGAAGAAGAAGAAGGAGCCCAAGGAGGAGACGGCGCCGGAGCCCACCCAGGCGGAGTTCATGCGCATCATCAGCGAGGTCCACGACGTGAGCACGGACCCGCTGGATCCCTCCGTCTTCAAGGTCCCCGAGGGCTACACGGAGCGAAAGGTGGAGGCGCCGGTAGGAGGCTGAGCGGGGCGCCGCTCCCCGGGACGACAGGGAAGGGCCTGGCGTCAGCCGTGCTCCTTCGCCCACGCCGCCACCTCCGCATGGGTGGCGAACCATACATCGCCCATCCCCCTGGCCAGGCGGATCAGCTCCTCCAAGATCCAGATTCGGGACCGGTACCCGATGTAGTGCGGGTGCATGGTGAGCTGGAAGATCCCACCCTCGGACCACGCCGCCTCCAGCTCCCTCGAGAAGACGTCGAAGACGGCCTGCACCGGCATCTGGGGCCGCAGCGACTGGAAGCGGTGCATGCCGAGGTAGACGGCGTCGTCGCGCATCCACTCCACGGGCAGCTCCACGATGCCCGTGGGCTCACCCTCGAGGAGGAGCTCGTAGCAGTCCACGTCCGCCATCAGCGAGGAGTCGTAGGCGAGGCCCATCTCCTTCTCGATGCGGAGCGTGTGGGGGCTGAAGTCCCAGGAAGGGGTGCGGAGTCCCACCGGACGCACGCCCGTGATGTTCTCCAGCGTGTCCGCGCTGCGGAGCATGAGGTCGCGCTCGGCCTCGTAGGCAAGGACGGAGTTGAGCTCGTGGATCCAGCCGTGGATCCCGATCTCGTGTCCCTCGTCCACCACCCTCTCTTGCTCGTCGGGGTGGAGGAGGGCCGAGACCGCGGGCACGAAGAAGGTGGCGGACACGTCGTGGTCGGCCAGGATCTTCAGGATGCGCGGTACGCCCTGGCGGCTGCCGTACTCACCCCACGCCATGCGGCCGATGGAGCGGCCGCCGTCGCGGAGCTCGTTGGTCTCGTGGTCCGAGTCGAAGGAGAAGGCCACCGCGCAGCGGGCCTCGTCCTTCCACGATCCGGGTCGGAGCGCGCGCCCTGCCCGGACCTGGTGGACGAGCATGCGCCAGTGGTCCTCGGGCCACTGCCAGGGCTCGAGGGTGGATCGATCGTCGATCATGGTTCACACGGGGAAAGAGGGAGCCGGGGGGCTCTGCCGTGTAAGCTACCACGAAGGCCCGGCCGACGCGCCCTTTCCGCCCGGGCCATCCTCCGGAGCCGGAGCACGCTTCACCGCAACGGCCGGTGCGCCGTCTCCTCGAGCCGGAAGATGACCACGCCGGAGATCAGGGCCGCCGCCATGACGTAGTACACCCAGGCCACGGGAGAGCCGGTCTGACGGATGAGCCAGGTAGCCACGTACGGTGCGAAGCCGCCGAAGATGGCCACCGCCAGCGCGTAGCCCGTGGTCATCCACGTGGACCGGCTCCGGGTGGGGAAGATCTCGGCGATGGCCGCCGGCCCGGCGCCGCTGAACAGCGCGATGATCACGGCCAGCGCCACCTGGAGCGCCATGATGGCGGCGAAGGGGGGGCCGGATACCAGGTAGGTCGCCACCGGCCACGGCAGCACCACGAACGCCGCGCAGCAGGCGAGGAGGAGCGGGCGTCGACCCACCCGGTCCGACACGAGGCCCCAGAACGGGATGGCAGCCACCAGTACCACCAGCCCCAGCGTATTGGACCAGAGGGCCCGGGCGCCGGACAGGTCGGCGTACTGGTGGGTGAACGACGGCATGTAGTTGAGGAAGATGTAGTAGGACACGGTCCACAGCACGGTGAAGCCGAAGGCCCGTCCGGTCAGCACCAGGGGGTGGGCGGCGTGCCCCTGGGCTCCGGCGCTGGGGTTGCCCGCCCCGGCCCTGGCCGGAGCTGCGCGTTCCGTCCCGGGATTCCCCGGCGTCTCGGCCGCCTCCATGGCGTCCCGATACGCCGGCGTCTCTTCCATGGTGCGCCGCATCCATAGGCCGATGGGGCCCAGGAGCCCCCCGGCCAGGAATGGCAGGCGCCAGCCCCACGCGTCCATGGCCTCGGGCGGCAGGACGGTGCTGAGCACGGCGGCGAAGCCGGATCCCAGGAGCAGGCCGGCTCCGACGCTCATCTGCTGGAAGGAACCGAAATAGCCACGGCGTCCTTCGGGCGCCCATTCCACGATGAAGGCGGTGCTGCCTCCCCACTCCCCGCCCGCGCTGAACCCCTGCATGAGGCGGGCGACGAGGACCGTGGCGGGCCCGGCGATGCCCACCGCGGCGTACGAGGGCGCCAGGCCCATGAGCACGGTCCCGCCGGCCATGAGGAAGATGGTGAGGAGGAGTGCAGTGCGGCGTCCCTTCACGTCGCCGATGCGCCCGATGACGATGCCCCCCAGGGGACGGG
>JASFRY010000456.1:0-4150 GCA_050114675.1 Gemmatimonadota bacterium
AGCGGGGCTCGGTGGAGGACATGCCCCAGTATCCCGGGGATCCGCTCACGCCGGGCGTAGGCGCCACCGAGGACGCCGATCGCATGAGCGTGGAGGAGTCCCCGGTGATCATGAAGATCCCGGTCATGCCCATCTCCTACGGTGACGCCACGCCCATCCTCCAGGCCATGGAGGGTCCGGTGGCGCCCGCGGAGTGGCGCGGCGCGCTCCCGCTCACGTACCACCTGGGGCCTGGACCCGCCAAGGTCCACATGAAGCTCGCCTTCAACTGGGACCTGGTGACGGCCCACGACGTCATCGCCGTGCTCCAGGGCTCGGAGAGGCCCGACGAGTGGGTGGTGCGCGGCAACCATATGGACGGGTGGACCTTCGGCGCGGGTGATCCCCTGTCGGGATTCGTGGACCTCATGGAGGAGGCCCGGGCCGTGAGTGAGCTGGTCAAGACCGGCTGGCGCCCGAAGAGGACCATCGTCTACGCGGGCTGGGATGGTGAGGAGCCGGGGCTCCTGGGCTCCACCGAGTGGGCCGAGGACCACGCCACCGAGCTGCAGCAGAAGGCCGTGGCGTACATCAACTCCGACGGGAACGGGAGGGGCTTCCTGGGCGTCGGAGGCGCCCATCAGTTCGAGCACTTCGTGACCCAGATCGCCGCCGACGTCACGGATCCGGAGACGGGTGTGAGCGTCCTCGAGCGGCGCCGGGCCGCCATGGCGGTACAGGGCCAGAAGCCGCCGGCGGGGGACATGTCCATCTCGCCGCTGGGCTCGGGCTCGGACTACACCCCCTTCCTGCAGCATCTGGGCATTCCCGCGCTGAACATGGGGTACGGCGGAGAGAGCGGTGGGGGCTCGTACCACTCCACCTACGACTCCTTCGACCACTACACCCGCTTCGGGGACCCCACCTTCGAGTACGGGGTGGCGCTGGCCAAGACCGCCGGCCGGGCCACGCTGCGGCTGGCCAACGCCGAGGTGCTGCCGTTCAAGTACGCCAATCTCTCGAACAAGGTGGACCAGTACCTGGGCGAGGTGAAGAAGCTGGCCGACGACATGCGCCGGGAGACGGACCGTACCAACGAGCTCCTGGCCCAGAACGCGTACACGCTGGCCGCCGACCCCACCGAGACATGGGTGCCTCCGGAGAAGAAGGACCCGGTACCGTTCTTCAATTTTGCGCCGCTTGAGAACGCGGCGAAGCGACTCGACGAGGTGTCGGCGGCGTACGACGCGGCCCTGGCCAAGAGCATGGGCGCTGCCGGGATGGACGCCGCCACGGCTCGGCGGCTCAACACGCTCCTCCAGGGGCTCGAGCAGCGGCTCACCCGCGAGGACGGCCTCCCCCGGCGTCCGTGGTTCCGGCACCAGATCTATGCCCCGGGCTTCTGGACCGGGTACGGCGTGAAGACGCTTCCCGGGGTCCGTGAAGGCATCGAGCAGCGGGAGTGGGGTGAGGTCGCGACCTACACTGACGAGATCGCCGCCGCGCTGAACCGGCTCAGTGACGGGCTCGACGAAGCTGCGTCCATGCTGGGGAGCTGACAGGAGGACACCCGGACCCCCGTACCGCACGTGACGAGATCGGGCCGGCCGGCCCACCCCTCCCCGGGGCCCGGGCCGGCCGGCCTTCGCGCTTCCGGAGACAGCCGTTCTCCGGAGGCGGGGGCGAACCCTCTCCGACGCTCCGGATGTGCTTGCCGCGACCCTCCGTCGCCGGCACCGAGCCGGAGATGTCGAGGACCCTTGAAGTTTGGGGGGGAGCCAGCGCATAGTGAGGCCGAGCCCCCCTCGGAGACGTGCCCATGACTGCCCATCCCTCGCCCTTCCCCCCACGTGGATGCGTACGCCCATGATGCATCCGCTGCGCAAGCTGCTCCGTGAGCTCCACCGGCGCTCCCTGTGGCAGGTGGTGGGGATCTACCTGGCCGGCTCCTGGGGTGTGCTCCAGGTCGTGGACTACATGACCGACTTCGCCGGGCTCCCGGGCTGGACCCCGAGCTTCGCGTTCGTGCTCCTCCTCATCGGGCTCCCCATCGTCACGGCGACGGCCTTCATCCAGGAGGGTGTGCCCAGCCTGTCGGGTGAGTACGAGGACGAGGTGGACCCTGGGGAACTGGAGGGCCGGAGCCCCGAGGAGGTGCACAGGAACCCGGAGGCCCACCCCCTCCACCGTGCCCGCCTCTTCACCTGGCGCAACGCCACCCTGGGAGGCGTGGGCGCCGCCACCCTGCTGGTGGCGGCGGTGGTGGCGTACCTGTTCATGTGGGCGCTGGGGGTCGGACCCGTAGGCTCCCTGGTGGCCCAGGGCGTCCTGGACGTGCGGGACCCGGTGATTCTGGCCGACTTCCAGGACCGGTCGGAGGATGCCTCACTGGCCGACGCGGTCACGGACGCCTTCCGCGTGGACCTGGTGGAGTCGCAGGTGGTCACGCTGGTGGATGGTCGCATGGTGCAGGACGTGCTCCAGCGCATGGGGCGGCCTTCGGACACGCCCCTGACGCCGGACGTGGCGCGGGAGGTCGCCGTGCGCGAGGGCATCAAGGCCGTGGTGGAGGGAGACGTCTCCCGGGTGGGCTCTGGATACCTGCTCGCGGCCAGCATCGTGCTCCCCGAGGACGGCCACACCATCGCCGCCTTCCGGGAGACGGCGGACGGCGACGCGGACCTCCTTCCCGCCATCGACCGTCTTTCCCAGCGCGTCCGCGAAAAGGCGGGAGAGTCCCTGCGCGACGTGCGGGCCGGGGCTCCTCTGGAGGCCGTGACCACGTCGTCGCTGGAGGCGCTCCGCAAGTTCGCCGAGGCCACCCGGGCCGATGAGCGGGGCGATGTGGAGGGAGCCATCGACCGCCTCCGGGAGGCCGTGGCCCTCGACCCGGGGTTCGCCATGGCGTGGCGCCTCCTGGCCGTGGTGCTTCGCAACCGGGGCGGCGACCACGCCGGCGTGGTGGACGCCGTCACCCGGGCGTACGAGCATCGGAGCCAGCTCACCGAGCGGGAGCGGCATCTGACCGAGGCCTTCTACCACTATGTCGTGACCGGCGACCAGGACGAGGTCATCCGCGCCTACCGAGCGGTGCTGGATCGGCACCCCGACGATGCCGTGGCCCTCAACAACCTGGCCGTGGCGTACCAGGACCGGGAGCAGTGGGCCGACGCGGTCACCCTCCTCCGGCGCGCCGTGTCGGGTCCGGCCCGCTCCCGCTCGGCCTACAACAACCTGGTCATGTCCCTCTACAACACGGGCGGGAAGGAAGATGCGCTCCAGGTTCTCGAAGAGTGGCGGGGGCTCTATCCCGTGGACTTCTCCTACTATCGCCAGCGCACCAGCACCCTGTGGGGGATGGGGAAGCACGACGAGGCCATGGCGGTCCTGGACTCGGGGGTCGTGAGCCTCGAGGACGATCTGGTGGGGCGTCTCCGTCTGATCCAGCGTGGAGATCAGATGGCGCTTGCCCGGGGCCACCTGCGGGACGCGGAGCGCCGCGCCCGCCAGGGGCTGGCCGAGACGGAGGCCCGCGGGATCGGCCAGGGCACCTTCGTCTTCCGCACGGACCTGGTGGACATCCTGATGACGGAGGGAGGGGACACCCTGGCGGAGCTCCGTCGGCTCGATCGGACGGCAACGGAGCTCTTCGCCGACATGGCTCCCCTCAACCGGGCGTACGGGCAGGTGGGGTGGTACTGGGCCCGGTACGGCCGCGACGCCGACCACGCGGAGCGGTGGTGGGATCGACTCCGGGCGGTGACGCCGGAGGCCGCGAAGTCGGGGCAGAGCTTCGCAAACGAGGAGCTGAGCCGAAGACATTGGATCGCTCTGCTCCGCGGACGCCCCCGGGAGGCGCTGGAGGATCTCCGGGAGCTCCAGCGAAGGGAGCCATGCAGCGTATGCAGGCTGCGCGAGACCGCGACCGCCTTTGCGGCGCTCCAGCAGCCCGATTCGGCCGTCGCATACCTGGAGCGCTGGGTCGACGGCGACGACTTCGAGAACGTCGTAGGCAAGGACACCTCGCTGGGGGAGGTGCTGCCGGAGCTGGCCCGCCTGTACGAGCAGATGGGGCGGACGGAGGACGCGGCGTCTACGTGGCGGCGCTTCGCGGACCACTGGGCCGACGCCGACGCCGTGCTCCAGCCGCGGGTCGAGGCGGCCCGGAAGC
>JASFRY010000457.1:0-4131 GCA_050114675.1 Gemmatimonadota bacterium
CGTCGGTAGGCCTCGCCGGCCTCCCGGGGATCGCTGGCCTCCAGGTCCAGGGCGGCGTCGTACCATGCGTCCGCCGTCGCCGGCTCCGGGGAAGGGATGGGAGCCGCACCGCCGCCGTCCGCCCGTGCGGGGACCATCGGGTCGGGAGCTTCCTGTGACGGGTCGTCGGGCCCGGCCTCGCCGGACCGCCCCTCCAGGTCCAGGACGATCTGATCGGAGGCCGGATCCCACATCCGTTCAGCGTCGCGGACCAGGATCCGGTCTCCCACCGAAGCCAGGGCGACGGCGCTGAGCGGGCGCCCCACCGGAAGCTGTTCCTGGAGGGCCTCCAGGGTACGGCGGACCCGGCGCGTGGGCACCTCCGCCTCCAGGAGCTCCCGGGCGGAGCGGAGCAGGGCGATGTCCTGGAAGGAGTAGAGATAGGTCCCCCGCGGACCCCGAAGGGGGCGGAGAAGGCCGGCCCGCGTCCAGGAGAGGATGGTGGAGGCCGGCAGGCCCAGCACCTCCGAGACCTCGCGGGTGGAGTACACCTTCATGCCCTCGGCGACCTCGCCACGGGCCCGCGGGTCACCCGGAGGCGGCCTTCTTTCGGCCGGACTTCCTGGAGCCCGACGACTTCGAGGCGCCCGACTTCTTTCCGGCCCGGGCCGCAGGCTTTCGCTCGCCCTCCTCGTCGCCCTCGGCCAGGGATGCCTTGAGGGCAGCCATCAGATCGATGATCTGGGTCTTGGACTCTTCCACCGGGGCGGCGGTGATCTCCTGTCCCTGGATCTTCTGTTCGATGAGCTCCAGGGTGCGGGCGTACACCTCGTCGTGGTACTGGCCGGCGTCGAACTCGTCGGTGGCGGCCTGCTCGATGAGCTGCTTGGCCAGCTCGAGCTCGGCGTCGTTCACCTCGCCCTCGTCCAACGGGACCTCGTCGAAGGAGCGGATCTCGTCGGCGTAGTAGAGCTGCTCCATGAGGAGCCCGTCCTCGTGGGGGCGGAGCATGACCAGGTACTCCTTGCCCCGGGTGGCGTGCTTGGCGACGGCCACCCGCCCCGTTTCGGCGAGGGCCGCCGACAGCAGCCGGTACGCTCGGGCGCCGCCTTTGTCGGGCCCCAGGTAGTAGGCCTTGTTGAAGAAGAGGCGGTCCACCGTGCCGGCGGGCACGAAGCCCACGATGTCGATGGAGTCGGACTTGGGTGCCTCCAGGACCTTCAGCTCCTCGTCGTCGAAGAGGACGTACTGCCCCTTGGCGAACTCGTAGCCCTTCACGATGTCCTCGCGGGGCACCACCACGTCGTCCGTGGGGCAGATGTACTGTTGCCGCACCCGGGTGCCGCACTCCTTGTGGATCATGTTGAAGGAGATGCGACGCGACGACTCGCCGGTGGAGTACAGCTTCACCGGGAGCGACACGAGGCCGAAGGCGATGGTCGAGGAACCGATTGCGCGCGCAGACATAGTCCAGAAACGTATGTTCACGCTGCCCGGGGGCGCAACGGAAACGATATCAGTTCCGATCCGCTGGCTCGAACGACGATGACGTCCTAAACTGGCGTGCACGTTTGCTGGGACGTACAGCCTGTTGGGAACGCACCGAGGCGGGGGTGAACCATGGCGACCAAGACGAAACCGTTCATGCTGGCGTTGGCCCTGGCGGGTGCCACGACTCTGGCACCCCTGGGCGCCGCTGGGCAGGGCTTCCCGAGCACGGCCGGGGGAGACTGGCCGTACTACACCGGCGACCTCCACGGCACCCGGTACTCTCCTCTGGACCAGATCGACGCCAGCAACTTCAACGACCTCGAGGTGGCGTGGACCTTCAGCACCGACAACCTGGGTCCTCGGCCCGAGTACAAGCTCGAGGGCACGCCCCTGGAGGTGAACGGTCGGCTGTACACCACCGGCGGCACCCGCCGTGACGCCATCTGCCTCGACGCCGAGACCGGCGAGCTCCTCTGGGTCTACGGCCTCCACGAGGGCAAGCGGGGCGGCTACGCTCCCCGCCAGCTGTCGGGCCGCGGGCTCTCGTACTGGACGGACGGACAGGGGGATGAGCGCATCCTCTTCGTGACGCCGGGCTACCGTCTCGTGGAGCTGGATGCCGACACCGGGCAGCCGGTCCCATCCTTCGGCGAAGACGGCATGGTGGACCTGAAGGTCGGCGTGGTGAAGGGCAACGGTGAGCAGGTCGACCTGGTCACCGGCGAGGTCGGCCTCCACTCCACGCCCACCGTGGTGGGTGACATGGTCATCGTGGGCTCGGCCATGGCCGAGGGCTTCACGGTGTCAACCTCCAACAACTCCAAGGGCTTGGTTCGGGCGTACAACGTACGCACCGGCGAGATGGTGTGGCGCTTCAACACCATCCCCGGCCCCGGCGAGTTCGGCAACGACACGTGGGAGGACGGCTCCTGGGCCAAGAACGGCAACACAGGGGTGTGGACGCAGATCACCGTGGACGAGGACGCCGGTCTGGTCTACCTCCCGGTGGAGTCGCCCACGTCCGACTTCTACGGCGGCGCCCGCCCCGGCGACAACCTCTTCGGCGAGAGCCTGGTGGCCGTCGACCTGAACACCGGTGAGCGGAAGTGGCACTTCCAGTTCGTGCACCATCCCATCTGGGACCACGACATGTCGTCGGCGCCGCTCATCGCCGACGTGGAGATCGACGGGCGCATGCGGAAGGTCGTGGCGGTGCCCAGCAAGCAGAGCTTCCTCTACGTCTTCGACCGCATCACCGGTGAGCCCATCTGGCCCATCGAGGAAACGCCCATGCCCCAGAGCACGGTGCCGGGCGAGAAGACGTCTCCCACCCAGCCCATTCCCACAAAGCCGCCGGCCTACGCCCGCAACCATCTGAAGCTCCCCGACGACCTCATCGACTTCACGCCGGAGATGCGTGCTCGGGCCGTGGAGATCATGAAGCGCTACAAGAACGGGCCCATCTACAATCCCGCCGTGGCGGGCAATGTGGACGGCATCCTGGGCGCTATCGTGGTGGGCAACGCCTCGGGCGGCACCAACTGGCCCGGCGGCGGCATGGACCCGGAGACGGGCATCGTCTACGCCCAGGCGGCCAACTCCTTCGTGTCGGGCGCGTCGGTGCGGAAGCCCCCCGAGGGCTTCACGGACCTGGCGTACCAGTACGGCATCGAGGGCCAGCGCTTCCGGGTGTACAACGCCGCCGGCGTGGGGCAGAACCCCGACGCACCGCCGCCGCAGCGGTTCGCGGGTCCCGAGGTGCCGGCCAAGCCCGTGCCCCGCCTCGAGGTGGATGGGCTGCCCATCGTGAAGCCGCCCTACGGGCTGCTGGCGGCCATCGACCTCCACAAGGGTGAGCTCATGTGGCAAGTGCCCCACGGCGACACCCCGGACGCGGTGCGCAACAACCCCGACCTCAAGGGGATGGACATCCCCAAGACGGGGCAGCGGGGCAGCGTGGGGCTCATCGTGACCAAGACGCTGGTCATCCTGGGGGACCCCCAGGTCACCACCACCGACGAGCACCCCCGGGGCGGCATGCTCCGGGCCTACGACAAGCAGACCGGCGAGGAGGTGGGCGCAGTGTGGATGCCCGCCGCCCAGAGCGGCTCGCCCATGACCTACGAGGTGGACGGCGAGCAGTACATCGTGGTGGCGGTGAGCGGCGGGGCGTATTCTGGCGAATACATCGCCTTCAAGCTCCCCTCCATGTGAGGGAGGCGTAGCCGTGAGAACCGTCTTCAGCATGGCCGTCGCCGTTTTGGCCGTCGCCGGGTCCCGTGTGGCCCCGGCGGCGGCCCAGCAGCCCACCCGATCCACGTGGGACGGCGTCTACACCGCTGATCAGGCCCAGCGGGGCGGGGCCCTGTATCAGGAGACATGCTCCCAATGCCATGGTCCCCAGCTCGGGGGCATCGACGCGGCGCCGCCCCTCGTGGGAGGGCGCTTCGCCTCCAACTGGAACGGCATCAACCTGGGCGACATGGTCCAGCGGATCCGGATCTCCATGCCCCAGGACAATCCAGGGAGCCTGAGCCGGAACCAGGTCGCCGACGTGCTGGCCTACATCCTCCAGGCCAACGGCTTTCCCACGGGAGAGAAGGACCTGCCCCGGCAGACGTCCTTCCTGAAGATGATCGCGTACGAGGCGTACAAGCCGGG
>JASFRY010000458.1:0-4125 GCA_050114675.1 Gemmatimonadota bacterium
TGTACGAGGTCATCGACCAGGCCGAGGCGATCCGCGCCGGGTCGCTGGATCGCCGCATCCGGGCGTACGCCCAGGTTCGGGAATACCGGCGGCTCGTGGACGTGCTCAACACCATGCTCGGGCGGATTCAGAGCGCCTTCGAGGCCCAGCGCCGCTTCACCGCCGACGCCAGCCACGAGCTCCGGTCGCCCCTCACGGCCATGCGGGGGGAGCTGGAGCTGGCGCTCCGTCGGGAGCGCCCGCCCGGAGAATACCGCCGGGTGCTGGAGAGCACGTTGGAGGAGGTCATCCGGCTGTCGCGCATCAGCGAGGACCTCCTCGTCCTGGCCCGGTCCGACTCCGGAGCCCTGCGTCCCCGCCTGGAGACCGGCTCTGTGGCCGAAGCCGCGGGGCGCGTCGTGGACCGTCTCCAGGGGCAGGCCAGGGAGAAGGAGCTGGAGCTGATCATGCGGTCGGACGGCGACACCGAGGCCGTGATGGATCCGGGCCTCGTGGGTCAGGCGGTGTGGAACCTGGTGGACAACGCACTCAAGTATGCACCCCCCGGGGGGCATGTCCACGTGTCGGTGCGCAGGGAAGGAGAGGCCGTGGTGCTGGCCGTGGAGGATGACGGACCCGGCTTCCAGGATCCCGCCCAGGCGTTCCGGCGCTTCTTCCGCGAGGACGCGGCCCGGACCCACGGGACCGCGAGCGACGGCACCGGGCTGGGCCTGGCCATCGTCCAAGCGGTAGCCGAGGCCCACGGCGGTACGGCCGGCGCCGGCAACGGCGCCCGGGGGGGGGCGCGGGTGGAGGTACGCATTCCGGTGGAGCCCGCAGCCGGGTAGCCGCACACAGGCGTCACGTGCAGCGTCAGCCACCCCGGCGGACGCGGTGCTCGTCGATGGGGAGATCGACGCCGTCCTTGATCGCGACGAACCAGAGGTACCCGCTGCTCACGTCCGCCGGGTCGAGCCCGGTGTCGGTGGAGGACGATCCCATCACCTGCTGGCCCCGTGCCAGCTCGAAGGTATCGCGCAGCGCGCCGTCTTCGTCGCTGAAGACGTGCCGGAAGGTGTACCAGCCCGCGTCCGTCACCCGGATCCCGTCGACGCTGAGGCCGTCGGAGGTCCCGGTCACGGGCACGAAGAAGTAGTGGAACTCACCCTCCTGGAGGAGATCCACGCTGGCGGCCAGGGTGAAGAGGGTCTCGCCCTCCCCCACCTGGCCGGGGTCCAGGTAGACGTCGAGCTGGGCGACCCAGCCCCCTTCGGGCCATGCCGTCCCGTATCCGGCGCCGGGCGAGTAGGGTCCGCTTCCGGCCGGGAAGGCGCCGGCCCAGTAGTCGTTGCACGGTCCGTGGCGGACCACGGCGTAGCCCGATCCGGCGCTGGGCGCCAAGGGTCCGTCACCCGTGCTTCGGGCTTCGATGGTCCCGCACCATCCACCCGGCCCCGCGGTCTCGCTGCCGATCCAGCCTCCGGTGCCGTGGTTGAAGCCCTGGTGCCACGCCTGGAAGGGCGCCGCGCTGTTCATCATGGACAGGGCGTTCCCCGCGGTGGTCGTCGCGGGGAGCTCCGGTCGGGCCACGGAGCCGTCCTGGCAGGCGGCGGTCACGACCAAAACCGCCGACAGGGCGGAGACCCCGCCCCGCCATGTTCTGGGATGCTGCTTCTTCATGCTTCCTCCTCTTGGTGGGATCCCGCCGGCACCCCGCAGGTGGTGTTGAGACGGAGACTCTGCCTGTAGCTTGGGATGCGGGCCTCATCGGGTCCTTCACCCCGCGTCACTTCTGCGTCAATCCGCCCACCATGCCCCAACTGAGGCTCCTCGGAAGAGCCGCCGTGCTCGACGACCAGGGCCGCACGGCGGCCCTCTCTTCCCGCCGCCATCCCATGGCGCTGCTGGCTCTCCTGTCCGCGACGCCCTCCCACGCCCTCACCCGCAGCAGGCTGGTGGGCTTCCTGTGGCCCGATGCTCCGGAGAAGACCGGCCGGAACCGCCTCACCACCTGCGTGCACCAGGTCCGGAGGGCTCTGGGCGAGCGTGTCCTCCTGTCGGCGGGAGGCGATCTCCAGCTGGATCCCGACGCCCTTCCCTCGGACGTGGTGCGGTTCCGTGCCGCGCTGGAGGAGGGGGACCAGGCTGCCGCCGTGGCCCTCTACCACGGGCCCTTCCTGGACGGGTTCTGGCTGGACGGCGCCAGGGAGTTCGAGGAGCGCGTAGAGGAGGAGCGGGATCGCATCGAGCGTGCGTACCGCGAAGCGTTGGAGGGGCTTGCCCGGGCTGCCGGGGCCGAGGGCGATCACGCCACGGCCGTCCGTTGGTGGCGGGAGCGGGCGAAGCGAACGCCCCTGGATTCCCGGGTCACGTTGGAGCTGGTGGAGGCGACGGCGCGGGCCGGGAGTCGCGGTGAGGCGCTGGAGACGGCTCGGATGCACGCCGCGAGGCTCGCCGAAGATCTGGGCGCCGAGCCCGACCCCGCCTTTCTCGCCCGCGTGGAGGAGCTCACGCGCAGGCCCACAACGCGAGCGACGCCCCGGCCCGCAGCCGTGACCGGGGCGTCACACCGGTCCCTGGCGGTGCTCCCCTTCGACGTATCGGGCACCTCCGCAGACGCCCAGCTCCTCGCCGACGGCCTCCTGGAGGACCTCCTCACGGAGCTCGCCCGAATCCCCGAGCTCGTCGTCATCTCCCACCGCTCGGTGGCGACCTACAGGGGCACGCCGCGCCACCCGGTCGAGGTCGCACGGGAGCTCCGGGTGGCGCACGTGGTCCAGGGGAGCGTGCAGGTCCTGCACGACCGGCTCAGGTTGCGGGTACGCCTCGTGGACGCGGCCCGTGACGTCTACGTGTGGGCCGAACGGTACGACCGTGAGCTCACGCCTGGAGACATGTTCGAGATCCAGGGCGACCTGGCGGGGAAGATCGCCCACACGCTGCGTCTCGAGATCGATGGAGCGCGCGGCGAGCGGAGGGCGCCGGTCACCGAGGACCTGGAGGCGTACCGCCTCTGCGCGCAGGGACGTGCCTTCATGTCGGATCGCTCCCGCGCGTCCATGTGGCGGGCCGTCGAATCCTTCGAGAAGGCCATCGAGCGCGATCCGGAGTATGCCCTTGCGTGGGCGGGGTTGAGCGACGCCCTGGTGCTCCTGGGCGACTATCATCACGAAGAGCCCGAGGTCGTGCGGGATCGGGGCGAGAGGGCCGCGCGCCGGGCCCTGGCCCTGGACCCGGAGCTTGCCGAGGCGCACGCGGCGCTGGGCAACTTCCTCTCGTGGCAGCGGCGCATCACCGAGGCCGTCGTGTCCCACCGCCGAGCCACCGAGCTGCGGCCCGGGTACGCCCACGCCCATCAGTGGCTCTGCTGGGTGAACCTCCTCGGGGGGGATCCCGACCGGGCGCAGATCGCCGGCATGAGAGCGACCCGCCTGGACCCCCTCGAGCCCGAGGCGGGCATCAACCTCGCCGCTGCCCACCTGGGCGTGGGCGATCCCGACGCGGGGCTGGCCGAAGCCCGTCGCGTCCTGACCCTCTATCCCGACTTCCAGTACGGCCGCTTCATTGAAGGGCTGACCCTCTGGCATCTCGGAGACTGGGAGGGGGGCCGTGAGGCGCTGGAGGCGTTGAGCGACGCATGGGGTAGGGGCCTGCCGCAGCTCGGCCGCGTCGTGGCCCTCGCCGGCAGCGGCGCTGCGCGGGAGGCGAGATCGGCCCTCGCCGAGCTCAGCGACCGGATGTCGCCCTTCCATCGCGTCCTGGCACGCGCGGCCCTGGGGGACGCGGAGGGTGCTCTCGAAGGACTGGGAGACGCGGCACGCCTCGAGTGGCCCGACACGCTGCTCCTCCGGTACCACCCGCCCGGTCTGACCGCCGCCCTGGAGGGTGAGGAGCGCTACCGACGGTTTGTCGCGGGGGTGGACGAGACCTGGGGTGTCAGGAGGCTGGGCGCCGGGGCGTGATCAGAGCTGCACCCTGCGGGTGACGGCCTCCCCGCTTCCTGAAGCTTTCTTCATCCTCATCTCACGGGGCCTTCACGTCGCCCGGACGAGCTTCCACCCATTCTTTGGCGGACCTCGTCCTCGAGGATGTACGTGAACACACTCCTGAAAGCCCCTTGGGGCCCGTGGGCCGTGGGATTGGTGG
>JASFRY010000459.1:0-4121 GCA_050114675.1 Gemmatimonadota bacterium
CGTCCAGGTCGTAGAGCTGGTCGTAGGGCACGTCGGCCTCGGCCAGGAGCACGTTCATGTGCCCCGGCATACGGCCGGCCACCGGGTGGACGGCGTACTTCACGTCCACGCCCCGGTCCTCCAGCAGATCCCCGACCTTACGCAGCTCGTGCTGCGCCTGGGCCACGGCCAGGCCGTAGCCCGGCACGATGATGACCGAGTGGGCGTAGCCCAGCTCCATGGCCACCGTCTCGGCGTCGGCGCGCTTTACCGGACGCTTGCCGATCTGGCTCTTGTCGATGTTGGCCGTGCCACCGAAGGCACCGAACATGACGTTGGTGAGCGACCGGTTCATGCCCTTGCACATGATCATGGTCAGGATGATCCCCGACGCGCCCACCAGGGCACCGGAGATGATGAGCACCATGTTCATGATCACGAAGCCCGCGGCGCTGGCCGCCAACCCCGAGTAGGAGTTGAGCAGCGAGATCACCACCGGCATGTCGGCGCCGCCGATGGGGATGGTCAGCGTCACGCCCAGGACCAGCGACAGCGCCAACATCACCCAGAACATCGTGTGGGGATCGGCGCCGCCCACGCCCATGGCCATCACCGCGGTGGCGATGACGCCCAGGAACATGATGGCGTTGAGGGTCTTCTGGCCGGGGTAGGTGATGGGGTTGCCGGTCATCCACTCGCGCAGCTTCAGGAAGGCGATCATGGACCCCGAGAAGGTCACGCCGCCGATGAAGGTGCCGAGCATGATGCTCACGCCGTACGTGGATGGGCTGACGGCGTTGGTGGAGTTCAGGTACTCCGCCATGGCCACGAGGGCCGAAGCCCCGCCGCCGAAGCCGTTGAACAGCCCCACCATCTCGGGCATGGAGGTCATCTTGACCATGCGGGCCGAGACGCCACCGATGATGCCGCCGATGGCGACCCCGATGAAGATCTCGTTCCACGACAGGATCTCGTTGTTCACCACCGTGGCGATGATGGCCAGGGCCA
The DNA here is from genome assembly GCA_050114675.1 of Gemmatimonadota bacterium. Taxonomy (GTDB): domain Bacteria; phylum Gemmatimonadota; class Gemmatimonadetes; order Longimicrobiales; family Gaopeijiaceae; genus SZUA-318. The sequence continues at coordinate 988 of JASFRY010000459.1, forward strand.
TGGCGATGGCCGCGATGGCGTTGCCCCGCCGCGCCGTGGCGGGTGACTGGAGCCGCTTCAATCCGACGACGAAGAGGATCGCCGAGACGAGATAGATCAGCTCGACGATGATTTCCTGGTTCATGTCGAGCCTCCTAGCGCTTCTTGAACATGGCGAGCATGCGATCGGTGACCATGAAGCCGCCGATCACGTTGATGGTGGCCATGGCAATGGCCGCCACGCCCAGCACGATCTGCAACGTCCCCTCCGCCCGTCCCGCCACCACGAGGGCACCCACGATGGAGATGCCGGAGATGGCGTTGGCCCCCGACATGAGGGGCGTGTGGAGGGTGGGGGGGACCTTGGTGATCACCTCGCGGCCCGCCAGGGTCGCCAGGACGAACACGTAGAGTCCAATCATCAACTCGCCCATGGGTTCTCCTCGGAGTAGGGCGTAAGCGTTCTGGATTCCTCGAGCAGCACCGGCGTCAGCCCAGGAGCTGCTTGACCCGCTCGTTCACGACTTCGCCGGCGTGGGTCACGGTGGAGGGACCCACCACGTCGTTCTCGAAGTCGAGGTTCACGTTGCCTTCCTTGTCCACGAACTCCGCCACCAGCGTGGTGATGTTCTTGGAGTACATCTGGCTGGCGTGGACGGGGATGGACGCGGGGATGTTCGTCGGCGCCAGGATCTGCACGCCGTGGGCCACCGTGTTCTCGCCGGACTCGGTGAGCTCGCAGTTGCCGCCGGTCTCGTTGGCCAGATCCACGATCACCGAGCCCGTCTTCATGGACTTCACCATCTCGGCGGTGATGAGCACCGGCGCCTGACGGCCCGGGATCTGCGCCGTGGTGACCACCAGGTCGGCATCGGCGATGTGGGCCGCGATGAGCTCCAGCTCCTTCTTGTGCTGCTCCTCGGAGAGCTCCTTGGCGTAGCCGCCCTCTCCCTCGGCGGTCACGTCGTGCTCGGTCTCGAGGAACTTGGCGCCGAGGCTCTCGACCTGCTCCCGGACTGCCGGGCGGACGTCGAAGGCTTCCACCACGGCCCCGAGACGCTTGGCGGTGGCGATGGCCTGAAGGCCCGCCACGCCGGCGCCCAGCACCAGGGCCTTGGCCGGACGGATCGTGCCGGCCGCCGTGGTGAACATGGGGAGGAACTTGGGAAGGTGATCGGCCGCCATGAGCACGGCCTTGTATCCTGCCACCGTGGCCTGCGACGAGAGGGCATCCATGGACTGGGCCCGGGTGATCCGGGGCACGAGCTCCATGGAGATGCCGGTGACCTTGCCCTTCTGCAGGGCGCGCACCCCATCCAGGTTGTTGAGGGGGTTCAGGTACGAGACGAGGATGGTTCCCTCGCCCATTCCTGCTATCTCCTCCTGCGTCGGGGCGTTGACATGCAGCACCATGCCGGCGCCGCTCAGAGCCTCGGAGGCGCTGGAGGCGATGGTGGCGCCAGCGGCCTCGAAATCGTCGTCGGAGGCGCCGGAAGCGGCCCCCGCGCCCGTCTCCACGGTCACTTCGAGACCCGACTTCACGAGCGTCTGAACACCCTGGGGGACGAGTGCCACCCTCTGTTCGCCGGGGCGTGTTTCCTTCAGGACGGCGACCTTCATGGACGCGCTCCCTTGTGGGTTCCCATGGTCGATACAAAACACGAAGCGTCCGGTCCCGCCGACCGGACGAGCACCGAAGGGTATCCGTGCGGGCAGGGTGACACAAGCGGGAATTTCCCCACGCCGGGGATGGGTAGTTGCCCCGCCCCGGGATGGACCCTTTCAGGATGAAATCCCGGGGAGGAAAGGGCGAGAACGAGCGGAATCGCGCAGGGGGCGCGGAATGGCGCACCCGGGGTGCCGGCCCGGGGGAGCCTCGCCCTCACGGGGTGTCTCTCCGGCTCCGGGCTCGGGGGGCGTTGGTGCCCGGAGTGATCCGATCCGGCGCCGGGAACGGCTCGCCTCACCGGACGAAGGTGTCCCGGCGGACCATGGATGCGCCCGCCGCGGGGCGCGAACCTCCCGTCATGCTCGCCAAGGTCGTGACGGCCGCCCTCCGCGGCGTGGACTCCTATCTCGTGCGCGTCGAAGTGAATCTGGCGCCGGGCCTCCCCGGCTTCGCGGTGGTGGGGCTGGCGGAGAGTGCCGTCCGGGAAGGTCGGGAGCGGGTGGGTGCGGCCCTCCGCAACGTGGGCTACCCCCTTCCGCCCCGGCGCATCACCGTGAACCTGGCGCCGGCCGATGTCCGGAAGGACGGGAGCGCGTTCGACCTTCCGGTGGCCGTGGGCCTGCTCGCGGCGTCGGGACATCTGGACGATGCGGCGCTGGCCGACACGGCGCTGGTCGGGGAGCTGGGCCTGGATGGGACGCTCCGCCCGGTGCGGGGCGCGCTCCCGGTGGCTGCGCGGTGCGGCGACGCCGGGATGCGCGGGCTGGTCTTGCCCGCCGCCAACGCCCGGGAGGCCGCCGTGGTGGAGGGGCTCACCGTGTACGGTGCCCGTACGCTCGACGACGTGGTGGCCCACCTGGGGGGCGTGCGCCCCCTGCTGCCCGTGCGGGTGGACGTGGCTGCGCTTCTGGCGTCCCATGACCCCCGGAGCGGCGACCTGAGAGACGTGAAGGGACAGGGAATGGCCAAGCGCGCCCTCGAGGTGGCGGCGTCTGGGAGCCACAACCTGCTCATGGTCGGCCCGCCCGGGTCGGGCAAGACCATGCTGGCGCGCCGCCTGCCCGGCATTCTGCCGCCCCTCACGGTCCAGGAGGCGCTCGAGTCCACCCGAGTCCACTCGGTGGCGGGATGCCTGCCGCCGGGTGAGGCGCTCGTCACCAGTCGGCCCTTCCGTGCCCCCCACCACACGGTGAGCTACGCCGGGCTCGTGGGCGGCGGCTCCACCCTCCGGCCCGGCGAGATCAGCCTCGCCCACCACGGTGTGCTCTTTCTCGATGAGCTTCCGGAGTTCCAGCGCGGCGCCCTCGAGGTCCTGCGGCAGCCGCTGGAGGACGGGAGCGTGCAACTGTCACGGGCGCGCGGTACGGAGCGGTTTCCGGCCCGCTTCATCGTCGTGGCGGCCATGAACCCCTGTCCGTGCGGCTACCGTGGCGATGGGTCGGACCGCTGTCTGTGCCCGCCTTCGGCGGTGGACCGGTACCGCGCA
>JASFRY010000460.1:0-4119 GCA_050114675.1 Gemmatimonadota bacterium
CACGTCGGCCCACCCGAAGCCCTCGGTCCACACCACCGTGTCGTCGACCGCTACCGCCACCGACGCACCGGGGATCCCCTGGGCCTCCATCTGGGCCAGGAGCGCAGCCCGTGCGCTGTCCACGGCGGCGGACCACCGGCCGTATCCCGGGGCCCGGGCCACGCCGAAGCGGGTCTGCGCCGTCGCCGGAGCCGCCCCGAGCAGGAGCAGGGCCAGGGAGAGCACGGCACGGGCTGGGTGGCGGGGAGCACGGAGCTGCACGGGACCTCCTCGTGGGCGACGCCATGGGACCGGAAGGTGGAAGTCTAGGACCTGGCGAACGTCGAGGGAACCTGCCACGGTGAAGGGGGGAAGGCCCGGGTCCGGGGTCAACGGTGGTGCGGCCCGGGGTGTCTCGTAGGCCGGGCGGGGTCTTCCGCGGCTCACGACGACGGGGGGGTGCGTGGCATCCACAGCTCCCAGGCGGTCTCTGTACCGGTCTCTCTGCACGGCGCTCCTGGCGCTGCTGGCGCCGGCCTCGGCGGGGGCCCAGTCCGTCCTGGTGCGGGTGATGGCCGCCGAGTCGGCAAGCCCCATCCAGGGGGCCATGGCCTGGCTGCTGGACGCCGAGGGCAAGCCCCTGGACCGGGCCCTCACCGACGAGCAGGGCCGCTACCTCTTCACGCGCCTGGACCCGGGACGCTACCGGGTGCGGGCCGAGATGATCGGCCGGGCCACGGCCGAATCCGAGACCTTCACCGTGGCCGCTTCGGGCGCGCCGCTGGTCCGCACGCTCGCCCTCGCCACCCAGGTCATCGAGCTGGAGGGGATCGGGGTGGAAGGGGAGAGCCGATGCCGTCTCCGCCCCGAGGAGGGGCTGGCCGTGGCCCGCGTCTGGGAGGAGGTCCGCAAGGCTCTGGACGCGGCAGCGTACACCGAGACCCACGTGGCCTACCGCTACCGAACGGTCACGTCGGAGCGGGAGCTCGGGGAGGACGCCCGCACCGTGCTCACCGAGCGTCGCCGGGTGGCCACCGGCTTCATGGCGCGCCCGTACGAGAGCGTTCCGGCGGATACGCTCCTGGAGAAGGGATTCGTGCAGATCGACGCTGGGGGCGGGGGATCCTACTACGCGCCCGACGCCGAGGTGCTCCTGTCCGATGCGTTCCTGGACACCCACTGCTTCGCGCTCCGGCCCGGGGACATGGATCACCTCGGCTCGGTGGGCCTCGCGTTCGAGCCCGTCCCCGGACGCCGCATCTCCGACATCAGCGGCGTGCTGTGGCTCCAGGCGTCGACCATGGCGCTCCAGAGCCTCGTCTTCCGGTACGAGCACCTTCGGTACCCCGTCGAGTCGGACCTCATCGGGGGCCGCATCGACTTCCGGCGCCTCCCCGACGGGACGTGGATCATCCCGGAGTGGTTCATCCGCATGCCCAAGATCGCGGTCCCCACCGGGGGGATGGGCAACCGGGACCCCCGGGTGGTGGGCTACGTGCAGACCACCGGCGTGGTCCGCAGCGTGCGAGACGCCTCGGGGAAGCTGATCCTGGACGCAGAGACGGCCACCATCGACGGAGTCGCCGTGGACAGCACGGGGAGCGAGCCGCTGTCTGGCGCGAGGGTCCGGCTCCTCGGCACGCCCGACTCCGCCCTCACCGACGCCGACGGGCGCTTCCGCTTCACCGGGCTCCAGGGCGGCACCTATCAGGTCTCCTTCTCCCACCCCTCCCTGGACTCGCTGGGCTTCGAGGCGGAGCCGGTTCCTGCGGACGTGTCTCCCGGCCGGATCGTGTCGGTGCGGCTCCAGGCACCCTCCCTGGGCCCGCTGATCTCCGCCGCCTGTGGGGAGGAGGGGCGACCCGCGCAGACCGCCGTGCTCTTCGGGCGCGTGCTGGGTCCCGTGGGGGAGGGCGTTCCGGGCGCCACGCTGCGCATCGATTGGGAGACCTACGGACATGTGGCGGAGGTCATCACCCAGCAGAGGGGCGGCGTGGAGCTCACCACGGGCCCCGGGGGTGCCTATCACGCATGCGGCGTGCCCACCGATGAGAAGCTGTCGGTGACCATCTCCCATCCGGAGCACCCTTCCCGTACCGACTCCCTCCGCGTGCCTGCGGGGCGGGTCACGGCCACCCGGGACTTCGTCCTGGGGAAGGCCCCCGGGGGGACGTCCCGGGATGGGCTGCCGTAACCCGACACCCGGCTTCGCGTAGATTCGGGTGTGGCGCGGACGGCCGACGCCGAGGGTCGTCACGTCTGCTCCGCACTTCACGAGATGGCGAGGGGGAACGATGAACTGGAAGACTCGGGCCGGATACGGGATCTGCGCGCTCTGGATCGCCCTCCCGGCGGCCGGACAGGAACGGCCGCTCCCCACGGTGCTGGAGGGGCTCACTGTGGATGCCCAGACCGGGCTCCCCTTTCCCAACGTCCAGCTCCGGTTCGATACGGGCCAGCGGGTCATGAGCGACGGCCATGGACGCTACCATATCCAGGGCGTGCCCCCGGGCAGCCACCGTGTCGCCCTGGTCACCGGCCGATGCAACGTGACCTTCGCTTCGGTGGATCTCGCGTCCGGCCAGATCAAGCGGGTGGCCTTCTCCCTCCCCACGGAGGTGGCCACGGGGCCGACGCACGAGGAGCTGAAGAAGCGATCTGAAGGCCAGTACTACGGCTCGGCCGAGCTCGAGGACATGAGCGCCCGCAATCTCCTGGACGTCCTACGCAGGGTCGCCCCGGACATGGTGGGACCCCAGAACGGGCTCCCCGGGGCGTCCCCGAGCCTCATGAGCCGGACCCGCACCGCCCAGGGGGTGACGCCGCCCATCGTCGTCTTCGACGGCGTCCAGGTTGCCGACGGCGTTCGCACGCTCCGGGACTTCAAGCCTACCGACGTGACCTCCCTGGAGATTCTCCGGGGGGCGAGTCGGGGCTGGGAATACGGAACCGGCGGAGCCGGAGGCGTGATTCGCGTCACCACCAAGCATGGAGAGAGGGGACTCGGGGTCCAGGATCCTGACGGCTGCCACATCGGACCGTGGGTCTCCGGGCCGTCTCATAACCCTTGACCCAGGCGGAGTCAGGCCCTACCCTGGCCCTCTCCCAGTTCACCTGAACGAGGTGTTCGAGGCGTAGATACGCCACCGGGGCGTAGTTGGAGCGCACCCCGGGGAGGGACCCTTTGCGTTTTTTTTCGCCACGGCGTGCCCGCCGGCCGAACCACCGGAGGGGCGCCGTACCTGATCGTTGCCCAGGAAACGGAGGCACGACATGAGACCACGCGCAACAGTTGCACGCGCGCTTGGCCTCCTTCCCGCACTCGCGCTGGCGAGCGTGGTGCTGACGCAGCCGGTGGCTGCGCAGGAAACGGGGAGGATTACAGGCCAGGTGACGACAGCCCAGAACATGCGGCCCCTCGATGGGGCCCAGGTGGCCATTCAGGGCACCGGCATGGGTGGGTTGGCCAACTCACAGGGACGCTATCTCATCCTGAACGTCCCGCCGGGCACGTACACCGTCCGGGTGACCATGATCGGCTACGGCACCACCCAGCAGCAGGTCACGGTGGTGGCGGGCCAGATGGCCACGGCAGACTTCCAGCTCCAGGAGACCGCGCTGTCCCTGGACGAGATCGTGGTGACGGGGACGGCGGCCGAGGTCCGGGCCAAGGAGGTCGGGAACAGCCTCGACGCCGTGACGTCGCGCGAGCTGCAGGACATCCCGGTGCGCAACTCGGAGGACATCCTCCAGGGTCGGGCTCCGGGCGTCACCGTCATGACGAACAGCGGCCAGCCCGGCGCCGGCGCCACGGTGAAGATCCGGGGGATCAACTCGATCTCGCAGCAGAAGGAGCCGCTCATCTACGTGGACGGCATCCGGATCTACAACGAGCCCACGCGTTCGGGGTGGGGTGCCCGGACGGCCACGAGCCCGCTCCAGGACATCGCCGCCAAGGACATCGACCGCATCGAGGTCGTGAAGGGCGCCGCCGCGACGACGCTGTACGGCACGGAGGCGTCGGCGGGCGTGATCCAGATCTTCACGAAGAAGGGGATCAGCGGCGCCCCCATCTGGAGTGCCGAGGTCTCCGGCGGATTCAACCAGCAGGCCTCCTTCCTGGCCGACCCGTCGGGTGAC
>JASFRY010000461.1:0-4101 GCA_050114675.1 Gemmatimonadota bacterium
AGGTCACCGTGCTGATCGACGTGCGCTCACGCCTCGAGTTCTTCTTCGGTCACATGCCCGGTGCGATGTGCATCCCCGTGACGAAGATCAGCGCCTCGGCACTGAAGAGCCGCGGCATCGAGCGCGATGCGGGGATCCTCGTGTACTGCGCCAGCGGATCGCGATCCGCCGTCGCGGTGCAAGCGCTGAGGCAGGCGGGCTACAAGCGGGCGATGGACGGGGGCGGGTTGGCGGAAGTGAGGAGGAACCTGAGAGGGGATTGAGGCCCGGATGCGCCTTCCTCTCCCTCCCCCGACGACCCACCCACGGTCGAGCCGAGGACGTTGACGACGGCCCGGAATCTTCGATGGACCATCGACGAGCGCCAGCGCCATGGTTCACCAGCAAACCTCCCGGGACAGCCCCTCACGACACCAACGGGCTTTCCCAGACGCGAAGGAGCAGCTCCTTGAGCTGAGCGAAGCCCTCGGTTCCGAGCTCGGACTTCCATTCCTCCTCGATGGTCCGGAGAATCCCGTGGATCTTCGCGTACGCGGCGTGTCCGCGGTCCGTCAGGTGGACGATGCGCGCGCGGCCCTGGTGCGGTGAGTCGACGCGGTCGATGTAGCCGGCGCCTTCGAGGCTCCGAAGCAGCTGGTTCATGGCCTGCTTGCTCATGCCCGCGCGCTCCGAGAGCTCGATGGGACGGGCTCCGTCCGGTCCCGGAAACTGAAGCACCGCCATGTGCGACAGCCTGAGCTCCTCGAAGCCTGCCGCGTTCAACTCGGCGATGATTCGGCGGTGAATCGCCTGGGAGGGTACCCTCAAGAGGGCTCCGATCAGCATTCCTCCGGGAGGGACCGGTGGTGGCGTTGACATAATAGTAAACTCAGTTTACCATCTGGAGGAAGGGTAAACAGAATTTACCTAGCTTCCGCTGCCCACGAAAGGGAGATGAAGATGACATCCCAGGCTATCGACCTCCGGGTCAATCCGTCCAACGAAGCCATCCGTCTGGGTTCCCTCGGTGTGCGTTTCCTCATCACGGGAGATGGAGCGAACGGGAGCGTCGCCGTGTTCGAGCTCGAGGTGCCGGGCGCCCAGCACCTGGCAGCTCCGGCGCACAGTCACGACCACTACGAAGAGACGATCTATGGGCTCGAAGGTGTCCTCACCTGGACCGTGGACGGGAAGCGGATCGAGGTGGGACCGGGCGAGGCCCTGTGCATTCCCCGCGGCGCCGTCCACCGCTTCGACAACGACGGCAGCCGGAACGCCAAGGCGCTCTGCGTGATCACGCCCGCCGCGATCGGCCCACAGTACTTTCGCGAGTCCGCCGAGGTGATCAACGCGGCTGCCGGGGGACCGCCCGACCGGGCGAAGATGGCCGAGATCATGAAGCGGCACGGCCTGACTCCGGCTGTGCCCCAGCCTCAGCCGTAGCGCCTCCGACGTGGCGGTGGCGGCTCCAGGTCAACGTCGTTCCGGGGTCGCTCTTGTCGGCGTCGTCCAGGTGGGGGTCTGTCCCGGAACACGGCTCACCACTGCGGTGCTGAGCACGCGCGCTACGCCATTTGATTCGGTCCCCCGGGTTAGCTTTCCTGTGGACCGGCGCCGGGAAAGCGTGGTGAGGTCCGGCGTGCCGGGAGCGGTGGTCGCGAACCAAGACGATGGATGGGTGACGATGGACGAACCGCTGGACGAAGTCGGCGTGCGGGTGCTCGGATCTCTCATGGAGAAGGAGCTCACGACCCCCGACAACTACCCGCTTACGTTGAAGGCGCTCACTGCCGCGTGTAACCAGACGTCGAGCCGTGACCCGGTCATGAAGCTCGACGAGGCGACGGTGTCCCGAAGCCTGGACGACCTGCAGGCGCGCTCACTGGCGCGTGGGATTCACCGAGGCGACGCCCGGGTGATGCGTTACCGACAGGAGATCGGAGAGCGGCTGCATTTGCATCGCCCGGAGCTCGCCGTGCTCTCCGTCCTGATGCTGCGGGGGCCACAGACTCCAGGCGAGATCAAGACCCGAACCGCAAGGGCGTTCGAGTTCGTGGATCCCAGCCACGTCGAGGTCACCCTCGAGTCGCTGGCGGCGCTGAGCACGCCCCTGGTGGAGGCGCTGGCGAGGCGTCCGGGGCAGAAGGAAGTCCGCTACGCGCATCTGCTCGCCGGACCCCCGGACGAAAGAGCCCCGGAGGAGAGACGGACCCGGGAGGGGCCTCCTCCTCCCAGCGCCACCGGCCGGGTTGAAGAGCTCAGCCGCGAGCTCGCTTCCCTGCGTGACGAGGTGGCCGAGCTGCGCGCCCAGTTCGACGCGTTCCGCCGGCAGTTCGAGTGATCCACGCGGCCGCCGGCGATGTGAATGCCGAGCGTCCGACTACCGGATCACCTCCCAGGCGATGGCGGAGATCTCGCCCAGCGCCTGACCCGCCACCGTTGCAGGGTCCGGCACGTCCGCCTCGAAGTGGTTGAGGTAGATGGCGAACGCGACATGCCTCCCCGACTTCGTCGTCATGTAGCCCGCCAGCCCCTTGCCGGTGATGAGCAGCCGCCGGTGGAGGGGATCGTACACGCCGTACGTGCCGGTCTTCGCGTGCACCTGTCCGGCCGCGGGCGAGCCCACCTGGATCTCCGCCAGGGTACCGTCCGTTCCCAGGATGGGGAGGGCGTCATGGAACACCGTGCCCCACGGGCGCGCCGCCGCCACCGCCAGGTAGTGGGTGATGAAGTCCGGCGAGAACATGGCGATGGCCCCCGCTCCATCTCCCTGCATGGCCCCGTCCAGGTTCAGCCCCGCCCCGGTCAGCCAGGCGTTCTCCAGGTCGAAGCCGGTCTTCGCCGAGTCCCTGGCAGCCGGTAGAGAGCCGAGGAGGAGGGGAAGGTTGCTGGCATGGAGGTTCTGGCTCGTCTTGAGGACCACCGGCGCCTCCGCGGAGAGGGGAAGGGAGATGTGCTCGGCCACCACCAAGGAGTCGGCATACCCCTTGGCGAGCTCGGCGAAGTCCACCCGGCGCGCCCCCAGGCGCGGGATGGCGCGCACCCCGGCCTCGTTCAGCGCCTCGACCAGGACCACCTCACCGAAGCGGCTCGGCACCGGCACACGCCAGCGCCGGTTCAGGGCGGGCCCCACCGGCACGCTCCCGCTCATCACGAGGGTGCGGTGGGATGCATCCGTGCTGTCCTCCACCGTGTGCAAGCTCGCGGCTTTCCCCGAGTCGGCGGTGACCACGTGGGCGAAAACCGTCAGGTAAGACGTCTTCGGTGACACGGTCACGATGGCGGGATCCCCCGCCCTCGCTCCCGGCTTCACCACGATGTCGATGACGTTGTCGTTGATGACCATGGGGGACATGGTCACGCCGGTGCCGCCCTCGCGATCCCCCTCGCGGAAGAGCGTCGCGTCCACGAGAACCTGTCCGGTCACGGTGTGGATGCCGTGGCTTGCCACCTGCCGGGCGAGCTCCCGGATGACGGTGAGGGGGTCGGTGTCCAGGGGCGGACCCCCGTACGAGTGGTCGTGGTCGATGAAAGCGTAGGTGCCATCGGGACGCTCACGGCCCGAGAGATTGGGGTCGCCGCCGGCTACCAGAACCAGGTCTCCGTCCACGACCCCATCCTCCACCGGCCCGGTGCGGTAGACGCGGGTATGGAAGCGGTGATCCTGGCCGAGAAGCTCCAGCGCCGTCCCCACCGTGAGCAGCTTGGTGGTGGAGCCCGGTACGAAGAGCCGCTCCGGGTTCACCCCGAAGAGGGTCTTCTTCGCGTCCAGGTCGTAGAACGCCATCCCCCAGAGGGCGTGGGCGAACTCCGGCCGGCCCATGACCTGGCGGATGCGCTTGTCCGGGACGTTCTGCCCCATCAGCCCGGCGGAGGTGGTCGCCAGGAGGACACCGACCAGCGCCAGCCCGGACAGGGAAGGAACGGGTGGACGGATGCAGGGCAGAAGCTTGGCCATGTCGCTCTTCCTTTCCGGCAGGGATGGATGGGACGTTGGCAGGTGTCGGGGCAGCCAGCAGTGCTGACGACTGCTGTTCCGTGGACTCAAATTCCCAGCATCTCCAGCACCGCACCCGGTGTGAGGTCCCTGGCACCGGCCTCGAGCCCCGTCAGCGTCGACTC
>JASFRY010000462.1:0-4097 GCA_050114675.1 Gemmatimonadota bacterium
CGCGTCCGGGGAGCCATCCCAGGCAACCCCGGGCGCGCGGCCTGGATCATACAGGTGTCGTAGCCGCCCGGACCCGACTCCGGCAGGCTGTGTAGAAGACTCCCAGGTCGGCGGGCACCTGTCCGTCGCTTTCCACAGAGTGCAGAGACTGCAAGGAGCCGAGATGTACGATCCCCTTCGCCACAAGGCCAAGATCGTGCTGTATACCGTCGTGGCGTTTCTGTTCGGGCTGGGGCTCGCCAGCGGCATGGGCTGGACGTCCTCGTCCGTCGCCATGCCGGTAATCAACGACGCTCCCCAGGTCTCCGAAGCGTCGGTGAAGCCGGCCAAGGACCTGAGCGACGCGTTCGTGAACCTGGCCGGCGTGGTCACGCCGGCAGTCGTCCGCATCGAGAGCAGGCGTCCGGTGGAGTCCTCCCAGCGCCAGATCCCCGACGCCTTTCGACGCTTCTTCGACATTCCCAACCAGCGGGACCAGCCGCCGAGTCAGGGTGAGCTGGCGGGGGGAAGCGGCTTCATCATCTCTCCGGACGGCTACATCCTGACCAACAACCACGTGGTCGAAGGATCGGATCAGATCCGGGTGTACCTTGCCGACCGGCGATACTTCGACGCGAAGCTGGTGGGCAACGATCCCTTCACCGACGTGGCGGTCATCAAGATCGACGCACCCGACGACCTCCCCACCATGAGCTTCGGCGACTCGGACGACGTGAAGGTGGGGGAGTGGGTCCTGGCCATCGGCAATCCGGGCTTCGGCAACTCCACACAGCTGGACTACACGGTCACGGCGGGGATCGTGAGCGCCCGGGGCCGCGGGCTCCAGCTCCTGCAGCGGGACCTGTACAACGATCCCCAGTACGGGCCTGACCTGTCGGGCTTCGCCATCGAGGACTTCATCCAGACCGACGCGGTCATCAACCCGGGCAACTCGGGCGGTCCCATGGTCGATCTGCAGGGGCAGGTGGTGGGCATCAACTCGGCCATCGCGTCGTCTACGGGCTACTACCAGGGCTACGGCTTCGCCATCCCCATCAACCTGGCGCGCCGCATCATGAAGGACCTCATCGAGTACGGCATGGTGAAGCGTCCCCTCATCGGTGTGACCATCCAGGATGTCCAGGCGGAGGACGCCCAGCTCTACGGGCTGCCCAAGGTCTCGGGCATCCTCGTTCAGGAGGTCCGCGACGACGGCCCGTCGGTGGGCAAGCTCAAGCCCGAGGACGTCATCGTGGCCCTGGACGGCAAGCCCGTGGGATACGTGGCCGAGCTCCAGGCGAAGATCGCCGAGCACCACCCCGGCGACCGGGTCAAGCTGGATATCTACCGGGACAAGAAGCCCATGTCGGTCACGATCCAGCTCGACGAGGCACCCATCAACGAGCACCCGACCACCACGGCCGAGCGCACGGTCCACGCCGAGGAGCGGCTCGGCATCCGGGTCGAGGCGCTGGATGCCGAGCTGGCCGATCGACTCGGGTATGACGATGCCGACGGCGTGGTCATCAGCGACGTCAGCCGGGCAAGTCCGGCATGGCGCCGTGGGCTGGCACAGTACGTTCAGTGGAAGCTGGCACAGGTCAACGACACCCAGATCCACACGCCCGAGGACGTGCGGAGCGCCCTGGACGGAGTCGAGCCCGGACAGATCGTGTCCATGCACCTGGAGGCGAACGATGGGCAGAGCCGGGTCGTCAACATCCGGATGCCGGCGTAGCGACGCAGACGGTTCCTCCGGGAAGGGAACGAACGGTAGGAGGGCGCCGGGCCGGTCGGCCCGGCGCCCTCCCGCTCGAATCCAAGTGGTGGCGTTGTAAGCCTTTGGCCGCCTGTGGTATCTTTTCCAGCGCCCCGGGACGCTCCGGGCGCGTGGACCTGGCGAAAGTGGCGGAACTGGTAGACGCGCGAGATTTAGGATCTCGTGGCCCCGTGCCGTGGGGGTTCGAGTCCCCCCTTTCGCATTCCGAGGCCCCTGATTCGCCCGGCTCTTTCATCATCCTCCAGCCCAATCCAAAGCATGAGCATCGACGGTTCCCGTCTCCAGATTTCCGTGCAGGAAGAGGAGCGGTGGCGTAGGCGCCTCAGCGTCACGGTCCCCGCCAGCCTGGTCCAGGAAGAAGAGCAGAAGGCGGCGGCGAAGCTCGCCTCGCGCGTGAAGATGAAGGGCTTCCGCAAGGGCCATGTCCCCAAGACGGTGGTGCAGTCCCGCTACAAGGGTGCGCTGCGGCAGGAGGCCCTCGACCGCCTCATCAACGACGCGTACCGCCAGGCGCTGGCAGCGGAGGAACTGCGGCCCATCAGCGAAGGTGAGCTCGAGGACGTGTCCTACGAGCCCCAGCAGGACCTGAAGTTCGCCATCAGCTTCGACGTGCAGCCGGAGATCGAGCTCGGGCGCCTGGGCGGCTTCGTGGTCGAGCGCCCTTCGGCCACGGTCACCGACGACCACGTGAACGAGATCCTCGGCAACATCCAGGAGCAGAACGGCGCCTGGAAGCCGGTGGACGAGGGTCCGCCCGTGGACAAGGACCTGGTCTCGGTCCACATCCGACGGCTCGACGGCGAGGCGGACGACGACGGCAAGGACTACGAGCTGGTGCTGGGAGAGGGCCAGGCCATCCCCGGCATCGAGGACGCCATCCGCACCCTGTCGCCGGGCGAGAGCGGGGAGTTCGACGTCACCTTCCCCGACGACTTCCCCGACGAAAGCCGTCGCGGACAGAAGGAGCGGGTCGAGATCACGCTCAACGGACGCAAGGTGCTGGAGCGCCCACCGCTGGACGACGAGCTGGCCCGCAGCGTGGGGAGCTTCGAGTCCCTGGACGAGCTCAAGGCCCGGGTGAGGGAGGACCTGGAGCGGGATGCCAAGGAGCAGGCGGAGTCCGTGGTGCGCGGCAGGCTCCTCGACTTCCTCGTGGAGGCGAATCCCTTCGAGGTGCCGCGTTCCATGGTGCAGCGCTACGTGGAGTCGGTCATGGGTGACCAGGGCAACGTGCCCCCCGAGCGCCTCCAGGAGATCCGGGAGAGCATCACCCCCGAGGCCGAGCGGGCCGTGAAGCGTCTTCTCCTCATCGACCGCGTCGCCCGCACGCAGAACCTGGATGCCGACCAGGAAGAGGTGGATCGGCGCATCGAGGAGATCGCCGACCAGAACGACACGACCCCGGAGAAGGTCTACGCCACCTTCCAGAAGTCGGGGCGGCTGGAGTCGCTGGAGCGGGAGATCACCGAGCGGAAGGTCTTCGATTTCCTGAAGGAGCAGTCCGAGATCACCGACGCGCCGGCCGCCTGAGGCGGCGCCGAACCGAGACGCGAACAAGGCAAATGTCCATCTATCCCCCGTACGTAATCGAGCGGACGAGCCGCGGCGAGCGGAGCTATGACATCTTCAGTCGGCTCCTCATGGACCGCATCGTCTTCCTGGGCACCCCCATCGACGACAACGTCGCCAACATCGTCGTGGCGCAGCTCCTCTTCCTTGACGCCGACGACCCGGAGCGGGACATCTACATGTACATCAACTCCCCGGGCGGGAGCGTGTACGCGGGGCTCGCCATCTATGACACCATGCAGCACCTGCGCGCGCCGGTGTCCACCTTCTGCGTGGGCATGTGCGCCTCCATGGGGGCGGTGCTCCTGGCGGCGGGCGAGCAGGGCAAGCGTCGGGCGCTACCCAACTCCCGGATCATGATCCACCAGCCGTCGGGCGGATCCCAGGGCACGGCGGCGGACATCGAGATCGCCGCCAAGGAGGTCCTCTATACCCGGGAGAAGCTCAACGCCATCCTCTCCCGACACACGGGCCAGACGGTGGAGCAGATCGCCGAGGACGTGGACCGGGACCGGTTCATGAGCCCGAGGGAGGCCCTGGACTACGGTCTGGTGGACCAGGTGCTGGAAGGTCCGGTCCCCAGCCAGGGCAAGCCCAAGGACTCGGATGCGGAGTAGGGGACGCGGCAGAAAGGAGTTCCCTCTCGGCCCCAGAAGCGCGAAACTGGAAGTGGGCCCTCGAAGTCGTCGGGTCCGTACCCCCGGCTGAACGAACGAGGATCGGCCATGACGAGTGACAAACACCTTCGCTGCAGCTTCTGCGGGAAGTC
>JASFRY010000463.1:0-4079 GCA_050114675.1 Gemmatimonadota bacterium
CGCCGTACACCCGGACATGCAGTGGCAGTCCAACCACCTCATCGCCAAGACGGCGCGGGGCTACCACCCGACTCGGGACAACTGGGGGCCCATCGTGGTGCCGGAGGGGGACTACTTCATGCTGGGCGACAACCGGGACAACAGCGAGGACTCGCGGTACTGGGGCTTCGTATCCCGGGAGGCGATCCGCGGCCGTCCATGGTTCGTCTACTACTCCTTCGACCCGAGCCTGTCGGGGCGGGTGCCGTGGCTGCGGTACGTGCGGTGGGGACGGATCGGGGAGGCGATTCGCTGAGGCTCCGGCGCGGGCGTGCCGCCGCCATCGCCCCCGGGGGGGGTGTGGTTGCGCGACGCGAGCGGTTTCCCCATTTCTAAGCGCAGTGCCGTAACCACGCTGTCCCGGCGATGGCCGTAGCCGCGGTTTCTCACCGGTCAGTCCGATCCTCCCGTTGGCCAGCCCTCGATGACTTTTTCCTCCCGAAGGGGTGCATTCCGGGAAGGCTCCCTGGATCAGTACCTGAAGGAGATCAGCCAGTACCCCCTCATCGATCGTGATGAGGAGGCGGCCTTGGCACGGCTCATACGGAAGGACGACGAGGAGGCGCTGAACAAGCTGGTCCGCGCGAACCTCCGGTTCGTGGTGTCTGTGGCGAAGAAGTACCAGAACCAGGGGGTGCCCCTCCCCGATCTCATCAACGAGGGGAATCTGGGGCTCATCCGCGCCGCACATAAGTTCGACGAGACCAAGGGCATCAAGTTCATCAGCTATGCGGTGTGGTGGATCCGCCAGGCCATCCTCCAGGCGCTGGCCGAGCAGAGCCGCATCGTCCGTGTGCCCCTGAACCGTGCCGGCGCGCTCCACCGCATCGGTCGGCGGAGCTCGGCGCTCCTCCAGGAGCTCGGGCGCGAGCCCACCGTGGACGAGATCGCCGAGGGGCTCGACATCTCCCAGGAGGAGGTGGAGCGCACGCTGGCCATCAGCCAGTCCCACCTCTCCCTCGATGCGCCGCTCACGCCGGGTGAGGACAACCGGCTCCTGGACTACCTCCCCGACCAGTTTTCGCCGGGCCCCGAGGACGAAGCCTACGAGCGGGCCCTCAAGAAGACCATCGAGGACGCGCTGTCCACCCTCAAGGAGCGGGAGGCCAAGATCCTCCGCCTCTATTTCGGCCTGGACGATCAGGATCCCATGACCCTGGAGGAGATCGGGTCCCTCCTTGGGATCACCCGCGAGCGGGTACGTCAGATCAAGGAGAAGGCGCTGGTGCGGCTCCGGCACGCGTCGCGGGCCCGCTTCCTCGAGACGTTCATGTGATCAGCGGGGCCTCGCCCCTGCTCCTTCCCGCGCCCTTCCCCCGCCGCCTCCTGGAGGTCGCGCGGACGTCGTGCGCCCGTTGACACCCCCCGTATGCTCGGATATCATTTAAAGCTCTGTATTCTAACCGCCTTTCCGGGCGCCGAGGGCATGAGAACGTACACCCCGAAAGCCGACGATATCGTGCGCAAGTGGTGGGTGGTGGACGCGGCCGGCAAGCCGCTGGGCCGCCTCGCCACCGAGATCGCGCGCGTTATCCGTGGCAAGCACAAGCCGATCTTCACGCCCCACCTGGACACCGGCGACCACGTGGTCGTGGTCAACGCGTCCAAGGTGGTGCTCACCGGCAACAAAGCCGACCAGAAGACCTACTTCCGCCACTCGGGCTACATGGGTGGTGAGCGGCACATTCCCTTCCGTCGCATGATCCAGACCCACCCCGAGCGGGTGGTGGAGCTGGCGGTGAAGGGAATGCTCCCGAAGAACTCGCTCGGTCGCGCAATCCGAAAGAAGCTGAGGGTCTACGCGGGTGCCGAGCACCCGCACCAGGGCCAGCAGCCCGAGCCCCTGGACATCTGACGAGTAGGGACCCGAGCACATGGCGACGCAGGATCAGATCCAGACGGTGGGCCGGCGCAAGAGCGCCACGGCCCGCGTGATTCTCCGCCCCGGAAAGGGCGAATGGAAGGTGAACGGTCGCTCCCTGGTGGAGTATTTCCCCCGGGAGACGCACCGCATCCGCATCGAAGAGCCGTTGCACGCCACGGGCGTGGAGGGGCAGTTCGACGTCTTTGTGCGGGTGAAGGGTGGCGGCCTGACGGGTCAGGCGGACGCGGTCCGCATGGGCCTGGCCCGCGCCATCGTGGCCCACGACGAGGAGACCCGCCCGGCCCTTCGCGAGAAGGGACTGCTGACGCGGGATCCCCGGAAAGTGGAGCGGAAGAAGCCCGGGCGGCCCAAGGCCCGCAAGCGCTTCCAGTTCTCGAAGCGTTGATCGCGAGAGCGAATCACGCTTCTCATCCTGATCGGGGCGTAATCGGCCCCACACAATGTGAGTAGACGCGACATGCAGGAAGTCGGCCTGAACCAGCTCCTGGAGGCCGGTGTCCATTTCGGGCATCAGACGCGCCGGTGGAACCCGAAGATGAAGCCATTCATCTTCACCGAGCGCAACGGCATCCACATCATCGATCTCCGAAAGACCCTCGACCGCCTGCAGGCGGCCCAGCAGGCCGTCCGCGAGGTCGTGCTCCGCGGCGAGCGGGTGCTCTTCGTGTGCACCAAGAAGCAGCTGCGCAGCGTCATCGAGCAGGAGGCTCAGCGTTCCGGAGCGTTCTGGGTCACCGAGCGGTGGCTCGGCGGCATGCTCACCAACTTCCAGACCATCCGGAAGCAGATCCGGCGTCTGAAGGAGCTGGAGCGGGGCCAGGAGGAGAACGCCTTCGAGTTCTACACGAAGAAAGAACGCCTCATGCTGGACCGCGAGCGCCAGAAGCTGGACAAGTACCTGGCCGGCGTGAAGGACATGGGCCGTCTCCCGGGTGCCGTGTTCGTGGTGGATGCCAAGCGGGAGGCCATCGCCGTGCGCGAGGCGGCCCGCCTCAATATCCCGGTCATCGCCATCACCGATACCAACGCGAATCCGGATCCCATCGACTATCCCATCCCCGGCAACGACGACGCCATTCGGTCGGTGAGCCTCATCAGCGCCGCCATCGCGTCGACCATCGAGGATACGCGGAGGGAAGTGCCCGAGGAGGAGCGCCGTCCGGAGGAGGCCGAGGCCACCACGTACTCCACCGAGACCGGCGAGACCACCGAGAAGGAGCGTCCGGCGCGTCGCCGTCCCCGGCGGAAGCGTCGCCCTCGTCCGGAGGTGATCGCCCAGCATCTGAAGGGCGACGAGGAGGGAGAGGGGTCGGGCGAGGCCAAGGCCGAGAAGAAGGACGAAGCCAAGGCCGAGAAGAAGAGCGAAGCCAAGGCCGGAAAGAAGACGGAGGCCAAGTCCGACAAGAAGGACGAGGCCAAGGCCGAGAAGAAGACGGAGGCCAAGGCCGAGAAGAAGGACGAGGCCAAGGCCGACGAGAAGAGCGAGCCGAAGGCCCAGGAAGAGGCCGGGGCCGAGGCCAACGCCGGGAAGACGAACGGGGAGGCCGAGGAGGCCAAGCCCAAGAAGCCCTCTCGGAGCAAGAAGGCCACCGCCGCGGCGGTGAGCGAAGGTGGCGAGGAGGCCTCCGAGAGCGAGTAGCGCTCGGAGCAACGGCCCGGGCCGCAGGGTCCGGGGGATTTCTCCCGACCTCGGAGTCGGGAGGGTGTCGGAGGCGGCAGCAGCAGCGGGGATCTTGGCCGCTGGCTCCGCCTCTTTTCACGGACCGGAGGCGCTCGCGCCCCGGACCCGATCAACACGCGAAGATGGACCGATCATGACGACGACGATCAGCGCCCAGGATGTGAAGAAGCTCCGCGACATGACTGGCGCGGGGATGATGGACTGCAAGAAGGCCCTCACCGAGACCGGCGGGGACCTGGACAAGGCAGTGGACTTCCTCCGTGCCAAGGGGGCCGCCAAGGCGGCCAAGCGCGCCGAGCGTTCGGCCAACCAGGGGGTCATCGGCAATTACGTCCACTTCGACGGCAAGACGGCCGTCATCGTGGAGGTGAACTGCGAGACGGACTTCGTGGCCAACACCGACGACTTCAAGGCTCTGGCACGGGACCTGGCCCTGCACATCGCCTCTTCGGCCCCCATTGCAGTGTCGCCCGA
>JASFRY010000464.1:0-4077 GCA_050114675.1 Gemmatimonadota bacterium
CCATCTCCCGTGGTCCGGCCATCGATGGATGCGATCATCATGTCGGCGCGCCGCACTCCGAGCGGCGAAGCGGGGGCCGGCCGCGCGGCCCGGGAAGGCGCTTCGCGAAGGACCGGGGTCAATCCGGCTGAAGCGGCGTGGGATTGAGAAACCGGAGGGATGACGAGATCGCGTTCGAACGATGTGAGGAATCTCCACCGGCCACGCGTCCGGCGGCGTCCCCGGCCGAGGATCGGCGGTCGTCCGGTCTCATGGATACCCCAGGCGGGAGAAACGACGAGGGGGACCGCCGGTCGGTCGCCGGCGGTCCCCCTCCCCGCTAGGGAGATCCGGGTGGGATCAGAAGTGACCGCCGCCCCCACCCCGCGGCTTCGCAGTGCGGACCGGCTTCGACGAGCTGCCACTCGAGGAGCTGGAACTCGAAACCTGGCCGCTCCCGCCTCCACCCCGCGGCTTGGCCGTACGGGTGGAGGAGCTGCCCCCGCTCCGGGAGCTGCTGGGGGCCGCCGAGGAGGAACCGCTCCGCCTGGGCGCGCCGCTCCGGTAGGAACCGCCACCACCGCCTGCTGACGAGCGGCCACGGCTATAGCCGCGCCCGTTGATGACCCGCCCGTGGGTCCGGGTCGTGGGCTCGACCACCACCACGGAGGGGGTGTAGCCCCAATAGGAGCCGCCGTAGCCGTAGTAGCCGCCGTAGCCGTAGCCGCCGTAGCCGTAGTAGAACGGGTCGTACCCGTAGTACCCGTAGCGGAAGCCCCACGGCGCGTAGAAGGGATCGAAGTACCCCATGGTGCCGCGGTATCCCCAGCGACGCCCCGCGGTCCCCTGGTCCACGGCTGAGCGCTGCACGTCGCTGGCCGATGCCACGTGGAAGGTCTCGGGGAAGCTCACGGCCACGGCCACGTCGATGACGTCGTCGGCCACGCCGGCATCGGCCATGCGCACCAGGGCGTCGGCGTCCAGCTGAAGCTTGTCGCGACGCTCGGCCAGCAGTGCCTGTACGGCCTCGGCCGGAACCTGGTCGCTGGCTTCGATGACGTCGTCCACATCCAGAGGCTGGGCCGCCATCATACGGGCGTCTCTCGCCGTCCAGCTCAGGTCCAGCAGGTCTCCGAAGCCGGCGGCTTCCGTGCTCTGGTCGTCGGCGACCCGGTAGCGCTGGACCCAGGCCATCTGCTGCCCACCCATCCCGGACACGCGGACGTCGATCCACTCGCCGTTGTGGGCGATGGCCATGATCCCGGCCCCGCTCTGCTCCCCGCCGTTCTCGCACGTATGGTCCGAGGTGGTGAACACCCGGCGCCCGTCGCGGGAGAAGGCGCCCTCCTCCCAGCCGCTGCAGTCGCCCCGGGAAGTCTCATGGCGCTGCGCGTCGGCCCATACGACCTCGCGGGACACGACTTCCGTGCCCGAGACGCGCACGACCTCGATGGCGTCGGACTGGCTGCCGGGACGGACACACAGGAGGTCGTCGCTCCCGGTGCTGTTCACGGGCACCCAGCACCCGACCCACGGAGCCCAGCGCGGGTCGACGTTCTGCTGAGCCGTCACACGGGCAGGAGACAGCGCGGAAAGGGCCACCAGCGCAGATGCCAGCGCCAGGAGTCCAGAGGTTCGCTGTTTCGACATGGTCGTCTTCCTTTCCGGTCAGAACCGGACCGAGATGCCCGCCGTGGCCTGGAAGCCAGACAGATCCACCTTGTTAAAATCTACGAAATCCTGGCTCATGTCAGCCTTCGCCCACGTGTAGCGACCCTCGAAGGTAACGAAGAACGAGGGACCCAGGCTCATGTCCGTGCCCCCGAACACGTCGAGGGCAGGCGCCCTGCCGTCGGAGATCCAGGTGTCGGGGAAGACCTCCATCGTGTTGAAGTCGATCCAGTCCCCGTTCTGCTCGAAGCGGTACCACATGGTCCCGACCCCCCCGCCCACGAAGGGGGTCCACCGGTACGGGATCCACGCGAAGCGCCCCACCGAGCGGCCACGGTCCCGCAGGTAGACCTTCGCGTTCACCGTGAACGGTACCCGCCGGAACTCGGTGGTCTGCTCGATGGGAAGGTCGTTGTTGTCCACATAGTCCCGAAACTCGGAGCGTGTGTTGGATCGAGCGTAGCCCAGGTCGAAGGCGATGTCGACACGGTCGGAAGCACGCACGGCGAGCTCGAGGCCCCAGGCCGCCGCATTGAAGTCGGAGCGGCTCACGGTGAGCTGGTCGCGGGTGAAGTCGAAGATGTCGCTGGACACCGTCGGGAGGGCATATCCTCCCCGCACGCCCAACGAGACCCGCGGCGTGCGGAAGAGGAAGTCGTGCTGCTGCGCCGCGCTTCGGGCAGGGAGCGCCAGGGCGGAGAGGGTGAATGCCAGGGCCACGGCCGACCCTATCCTGAAACGAGAGCGATCCATGGATTGACCTCCTGGGTCCCGGGCGCCGCCGTCCGCGGCACCCCACCAACGCTCTGGCGTCGCAAGGCCCATGCCACCGGAAAACCGGCCAAAGTCTTTGTGTTTTCTACACGAAGGCCCCTGGTGGGGTCCCGTGCAAGCGACACACCCGTCCCCATTGGGGGACACCTCCTGGGGGGTGCGGTCGCCTCACTCAGAAGATGGACACGTTGATGTATTTCCGCGGGTTGGCCCGGATGTCGTCCACCAGCGCCGCGATGCTCTCGGCGGCCCGGTTCATGTTGAGGTAGAGCGAGTCGTCGCGGGCGAGCTTGCCCAGGGTTCCCTCCCCACGGTCCATGCGCTCAAGGAGAGAACGCAGGGAGGTGCTGGCGCGGTCCAGGCTCTCGCCGGTCCGGGTGAGGGTCTCCATGGCCGAGTCCGCTCGGGCCAGAGCCCGCTGCACGTCGGGTGTCGAGGCTTCCAGTCCGTCCGCTGTGGCGGCCAGGCTCGTGGTCAGGCGCCGAAGGGTGTTGTTCTGCTCGCGGGTCACCGCCGACAGGTCGGTGAGCAGGTCGTCGAGCTCGCGGGCGCTGCCCTGCACCGACGCCACCGTCCCCGTGTCCAGGAGGGCGTTGATGCGGTCGAGGACGTCTCCGGCCTTGGTGCCGAGCTGATCCACGCTGCCCATGATGCCGGGAGACTCACCGCCGCTGCCCGGGAGAGTGTCTCCCGGTTGGAGGACCTGGTCCGAGCTTCCCGGGATGACCTCCAGGGTCCGTCCCCCGAAGATCCCCGAAGCCCCCAGCTCGGTGCGCGAGTCGGCCGGGATCTTCCACTCGCCATCCATCTCCATGCTGATGGCCACGCGCTCGTCGGGCTCCATCTCGAAGCCGTGGATGCGCCCCACGTTGACGCCGCGCATCTGGATGGGGTCACCCCGTCGGATCCCGCCGGCGTTCTCCACCTGCGTGAACAGGATGTAGCGGCCCCGGAGGGTGGCCGGATCCGTGAGGAGGAAGAGGACCGCGATGAACGAGATGAGCCCCGCGAGGACGAAGATGCCCACCCGGACCTCGCGCCCACCGCCGCCGGACGGCGTGGCCTGGGCGATCTCCTCGTCGGAGGGTCGCCGGCGTCCCGAGCTGCGCGTGTTGTCAGTCATAGGTCTCCGAAACCATATCCAGCGCCGCCTCGGCGGCCGCGCGGTCGATGAAGGCCTGAACCACGTGATCGTCCGAGGCCCGGAATTCTTCGGGTGTGCCGCAGAACCGCAGACGTCCTTCGTCCAGCATGGCCACCCGGTCGCACATCTCCAGGCCCCCCTCCACGTCGTGGGTGACGAGAAGCGATGTGACCTCGAGGTCACGGGCCAGGCGTGTGATGAGGCGCTCCACCGCGGCCGTGTTGATGGGATCGAGGCCCGTGGTGGGCTCGTCCCACAGGAGGACCGCGGGCTCGCCCACGATGGCACGGGCGATGCCGACGCGCTTCTTCATCCCACCGGAGAGCTCGGAGGGAATCTTGTTCATGACCTCTCGCGGCTCCAGGTTCACCAGCTCCAGAGCGCGCCAGACCTTTCTGGCCTCCTCCGTGCGGGAGAGGCGCCTGAGCTGCTCCTCCGGGATTCCCATGCCCACGTTGTCGAAGACGTTCAAGGAATCGAACAGCGCCGCGTTCTGGAAGACGAACCCC
>JASFRY010000465.1:0-4077 GCA_050114675.1 Gemmatimonadota bacterium
TGGAACGCCGGTGGGGCGGCGGCCATGGAGGCGTAGCCCGAATATCCGGTGACGGAGGGCGGAGCCGAAGCAGGCTCTCCCTGCTGGGCCGACGTGGCGCAGGGGATCGTGGATGCTGCGAGAGCGAACGCCACAACGCGAAGCAGTCGGGTCATGCTCGAAACCGTGGCTCGAGGGTGTGGGGCTGCGGAGGGTGACCGAAAACCATCATACCGGGCACGCCCACGGTGTCCAGGGAGAGGGCACGGCGGCATCGATTACTTTCCAGGCACGCAGGTACGCGCAGAGCATCCAACACCGGGGGGAAGGCCGAGCATGTCCAAGGCGATCCGATTCCACGAGACGGGCGGTCCGGAGGTCTTCCGCTACGAGGAGGTGGACGCGGGCGACCCGGGTCCGGGTCAGCTCAGGGTCCGACACACGGCCATCGGCGTGAACTTCGTCGACACGTATCAGCGCTCGGGCCTCTACGACATCACGCTTCCCGCCGTGGGCGGGAACGAGGCTGCCGGGGTGGTGGAGGCGGTGGGTCCCGACGTGTCGGGATTCCGCGAGGGTGATCGCGTCGCCTACACCGGCCTCCCCGGAGCGTACTGCGACGCGCGCGTCGTCCCCGCGGACCGCATGGTGAAGATCCCCGAAGGGATCTCCGAGGAGGCGGCGGCCTCCGTCCTCCTGAAGGGGATGACGGTGCAGTACCTCATCCACCGTACGTACACGGTGAAGCGGGGGGAGACCGTCCTGTGGCACGCGGCGGCAGGGGGCGTCGGACTCATTGCCTGCCAGTGGCTCCACGCCCTGGGCGTCACGGTGATCGGAACCGCGGGGACGGACGAGAAGGCGGCGCTGGCCCGGGCGCACGGGTGCGCCCACACCATCGTGTACACGCGTGAGGACTTCGCCGAGCGCGTGCTGGAGATCACGGGGGGTGAGAAGCTCCCGGTGGTGTTCGACTCGGTGGGCAAGTCGACGTGGGAGGGTTCCCTGGAGTGCCTGCGGCCCCGGGGGCTCATGGTGTCCTTCGGCAACGCGTCGGGGGCCGTTCCCCCGGTGAGCATCCGTATCCTGGCCAGCAAGGGTTCCCTCTTCCTGACCCGGCCGACCCTGGGGACCTACATCGCGACCCGGGGCGAGCTGGAGGAGACGGCGGCGTCCCTCTTCGACGCCGTGCTCTCGGGGAAGGTGAAGGTGGCGACCACACACCGGTACCCGCTCTCCGAGGCGGCACAGGCCCACCGCGACCTCGAAGCGCGGAAGACCACGGGGTCGGTGGTCCTCCTGCCGGAGGGTGGCGCGTCGTGACCGCCGCCGCCCAGGCCGACAGCACCCTGGTCCAGCCGGCGTGGATGCCGCCCTGGATGGAGGGGCTCTACACCCACCTCGACGCCCACCCCTTCCTCCTGGCCCTGGGCATCGTCGTCGTCGGCCTCTTTCTGGCCTTCGCCGTACGCGCCGCGCTTCTGGCCGGCGGCGCGAGGATCACACGGCACACCCACACGGACCTGGACGACCAGCTCATGCGCCTGGCCGCCCGGGTGATTGCGCTGGTCATCGGGTACCTGAGCGTGGTGGCCGCCCTGGAGCTGCTCCCCCTCCCCGGGAGCGTGACGCGCATCGTGGTGCGCGCGCTGCTCAGCTTCATGATCGTGCAGCTCATGCGGGCCGGCCTGAACGCCGTCCACATCGGACTCGACGCGCTGAGCCGCATCCAGGACCGCTTCGCCCTCGTGGAGGAGCGGACCGTCCCCCTCTTCGACCTGGGCCTGACGATCCTGGTCGTGGGAGTCGCGGGGTACGCCCTGCTCCAGGTCTGGAACATCAATCCCGCCGCCTGGCTGGCCTCGGCGGGGGTCGTGGGGATCGCCGTGGGCTTCGCCGCCCGGGACACCCTGGCCAACCTCTTCGCCGGCTTCTTCATCATCGCCGACGCGCCGTACAAGGTGGGCGACTACGTGGTGCTGGACTCGGGCGAGCGCGGCGAGGTCACACGGGTGGGCGTGCGCTCCACGCGTCTGCTCACCCGGGACGACGTGGAGATCATCATTCCCAACTCGGTGATGGCGGGGACCAAGATCATCAACGAGTCGGGCGGCCCTTGGGTGAAGTTCCGTATCCGCCTGGCGGTGGGGGTGGCCTACGGCTCGGACGTGGACCAGGTCGTGGCGCTTCTGGAGCGCATCGCGCAGGAGCACGAGCGCGTGTGCACGGCGCCTGCGCCGCGGGTCCGCATGCGGGGCTTCGGCGACTCGAGCCTGGACTTCGAGCTGCTGTGCTGGGTCGACCACCCTTCGGAGCGGGGCCTGGTGTCCCACGAGCTCTTCATGGACGTCTACAAGGCCCTGAACCGGGAGGGGATCGAGATCCCGTTCCCCCAACGCGATCTGTGGGTCCGGGGGATGCCCGAGCCCCGGTCCCCGGATCAGGGAGGGGAGACGCAGGTTCCGTAGCCGCAGGGGATGCGCTGGCCGTGAGGGCGCGGGCGCCGCGCCCCGAAGGTTGTCGCGCTCCCGGGAGGCGTCATCCCTCCAGCCTCTCGGCCAGTACCACAGCCCGGGTATGTACCATCTCGTCCCGGGGGCTCCTGGCCCCCAGGCGCATGGTCTGGCGGAGCTGCTCCCGGGCACGGGCGGTGTCGCCACGCTCGGCGTAGAGTCGCGCCAACTCGAAGTGATAGTCGGGAACGCACGGGTCGTGGGCCACGGCCGCCTCCAGAAGACGCTGGGCCTCGTCCCAGGTTGCGCCGGCGAGGGTGCCTCCGCCGAGAAGCCGGGTGGCCACGAATCGGCTCATGCGGCTCATGCGCATCACCGCCGCGTGTAGTCGACCCAGGAGGTACTCGGCTCCGGCGTGATCGGGATCCAGGTCGAGGACGACCTGGAGCTGTGCGTGGAGGTTCCCGGCGATCCGGATCTTGTCCCTTCCCGACGCCGTTTCTGCGCGAGCGCCCAGGACCACGGCCAGAAGATACCGAAGGTCGACGTCGTCGGGGTGCGTCTCTACGGCCTGCATCAGGGAATCCTGGAGGGGGGCGAGCACGGCGCCCGCTTCGTCGCCCGGGAGCGTGGATGCCCGGAGCACACGCCGCCATCGGGGCCCCGGTGGCGCTCCGCGCGCAGCGCAGCGAGCGGAAGCCGGAAGAGCCACGGGGACGGCCTCCGGGGCCGGCAGCTCCGCCAGCGCCTGCGAGCGTGCGGGAGCGGGCACGACCAGGAGGGCCAGGAGCACGACGTGGACGCGCGAGAGGTAGCGAAACACGGGAAACCTCCTCAGAAGACCGAGACGATGGACGTGAGCCACACCAGGAGGGCGTAGCGCGCCGCCGTCCCGGCGAGGCCGACGGCGAGGAAGAGGGGGAGCGACATGCGGAGGACCCCCGATGCCAGGGCGACCAGGTAGAGGGGGGGAAGGCCGAGCAGCGACCCCGACGCGAGACCCAAGACCAGGAGCCCGCGACGGCCTCGATAGCGCTCAGCGCGCTCGAGGGCCTTTCGGGCCCGGCGGGGCAGCCGGGCGGGTGACCAGCGCGCGGCACCGTAGACCAGCCCCTTGGAGGTCATCTGGGCGACGGCGCAGGCCAGGAGGAGCGCTGGCCACGCGGATCGGGGGAGCGCAAGGGAGGCGCCCACCACGGCCACCTCGGAGTTGATCCAGGGGGCAACGCCGCCCAGTGCACAGGTCAGCGCGGCACCCACGAGGATGGTCATGTCCATGACGGGGCCTCCTCCTGCCGGGCGTGCTCCGGCAGGGTCGTTCCAGCGGAGAGGCCGCGCGCTCCCAGAAAGAGGAGGTGGAAGCTCACGGCCATGAGGGTGTGAGCTACGTCGATGTGGTTGAACCACCGGCTCGGGGAGAGACGCACCAGATAGACCAGGCCCGTTCCCAGGGAGAGGATGAGTCCCCCGGCGACGAACCGCGCCGGAACGGCTCCGCGCCATCCCGCCCGCCCTTCCACGACGATGACGGGGACGAGCCCGAGGGCCATGTGCCCGATGAGGAGGGACATCTCCGGACCCATGGCGAGGTTCGCCAAAAGGAAGGCGCCGAGCTGGAAGAGGGTGATCGCCTCGAGGCTGCGTC
>JASFRY010000466.1:0-4059 GCA_050114675.1 Gemmatimonadota bacterium
GCATCAACTCGGCGTCGCTCCAGCTCGAGCCCGACGAGGACGAGAGCGCCGGTGACCCGGACCAGGGCTAGCCGACGTCGAGGGTGTCGAAGACGCAGTTC
The DNA here is from genome assembly GCA_050114675.1 of Gemmatimonadota bacterium. Classification (GTDB taxonomy): domain Bacteria; phylum Gemmatimonadota; class Gemmatimonadetes; order Longimicrobiales; family Gaopeijiaceae; genus SZUA-318. The sequence continues at coordinate 102 of JASFRY010000466.1, forward strand.
CTCTGCGACGCCCGCATGGGACCATCGATGGGCTCCCCGCGACGAGGTTCAACCCGACCCGGCCTTGACCTACTATTCAAGGCTGTATCGTACCCCGGAGTCGGCGACGGTGATGTTACCCGGTTCGCAGGAGCACACGTGACACGATCCTCACGGCAGGCGCGCCTCTCCCCGCCGTCCCGCCGCCTGCTCGCGTTCGGGGCGTCGTTCGCCCTGGCCGCCGCGGGGTGTGCCCGCACGTCGGAGCCGCCGGCGCCGGGGACCTCCCGGGGAACGCCCCCCGACCTGCGGGGAAGCCGGGTCATGGTCTTCCCGGTGCAGGAGAACCGGGGCGTCGGAGGGGATCCCGACGCCGAGCTGGCGTTCGGGCTCCAGGAGCGCGGCGAAGGGGTGACGTGGATCTTCCCGGAGGAGATGGAGGACGCGCTGACGCGCTCCCCGGGTCTGGACGTATCCCTCCACGCCATGCCCGTGGGCATGTTCACCGGCTCCGAGGTGGAGCGGGTGGGCGATCCGCTCTACGGCGAGCTGCGAAGGATGGGCGCCCTGGCCGACGCCACCGTCGCGCTGATCCCTCTGAGGGCCCTTGCCGAGACGAGCCCCGACGGAACGGTGGCCGTCCAGCTGTGGGCGACGCTGATCCACGTGCGAACGGGTCGTGTGCTCTGGTTCGGTGTAGTAGAGGGCGAACGCACGGCCCCCGACGATCCGCGGGGTCTCGCGTCGGCCATGGACAAGCTGGCTCGGACGTTGCTGTGGTATGCGGCACGCTGACCCCACGGTGACGTGCTGGAGACATAGATGAGCAGGAAGACCGGAATGTGCGGACGATGCGGCGCGCTGGCGCTGGCGATGGTGGCTCTGGCCGCCGGGTGCCGGCCCCAGTCCCAGGCGGTGCTCCCCAAGCCCGACCTGATCGCGTCCTACTACCACTATGAGGGGCGGCTCCAGGCCGACCTCAACGGGAATGTCGCGGAGATCACCGTCTCCCAGCCCGCAGACCAGCTGCGGCGTGGAGGCTCTCTGTGGGCCAAGGTGGGTCCGTACATCCTCCTGTTCAGCGACGAGACACGGAAGCTCTTCCAGGACTACCCGGATCTGGCGGGCGTGCGCGTCATCACCAAGGTGAGCGGAGGGCCGGAGGTGGCCCGGGCGCTCCTGTCGCGCACCGAGCTCAGCGCCATCCAGTGGCGTAGGGCCCTGAACATCTCCGGCAAGGCCCGTCGCGACGGGAGCGAGAAGCCCGGCCTGCTGGACGACCTCGTCCGTTGGGGTGAAGAGCATACGGAGTTCCAGTACAGCTCAAGGTACACCAAGTCGTCATAGCACCGCGTCCGGCCCATGGTGGTCGGCCGGAGCGATCTTCCCACGCAACCGCCTCTCCTTCGGGGGAGCGCGGGCAGACCCGCGGTCGGGCATGGCCAAGACCATCACCGTGATCCCCGGAGACGGCATCGGACCCGAAGTGACCGAGGCCACCCTCACCGTCCTGCGCGCCGCAGGCGCGGAGCTTGAATACGAGGAGCAGCTCGCCGGTGTCACCGCCCTGGAACAGGTGGGCGACCCGCTTCCCGACGCCACCCTGGACTCCATCCGACGGAACGAGGTGGTCCTCAAGGGCCCCCTCACCACGCCCAAGGGCACGGGCTTCCGCTCCGTGAACGTGGCCATCCGGAAGGAGTTCGACCTCTATGCCAACGTCCGGCCCGTGCGCACCATCGTGCCGGGAGGGCGCTACGAGGACATCGACCTGGTCCTCATCCGCGAGAACACCGAGGGACTCTACGTGGGCGTGGAGCACTACATCGGCATGGAAGGCGACCCGAGGGCGGCGGCCGAATCGGTCATGATCATCACCCGCTTCGGCGCCGAGCGCATCAGCCGCTACGCCTTCGAGTACGCGAAGAAGGTGGGGCGCACGAAGGTGACCCTGGCCCACAAGGCCAACATCCTCAAGTATACGCAGGGGCTGTTCCTGGACGTGGCGCACGAGGTGGCGAAGGAGTATCCGGAGATCGAGTGGGAAGACCGGATCATCGACGCCACCGCCATGCAGCTCGTCCTGGATCCGAACCGGTTCGACGTCCTGGTCATGGAGAACATGTTCGGCGACATCCTGTCGGATCTCATGGCGGGGCTGGTGGGCGGCCTGGGCTTCGCGCCGGCGGGCAACATCGGCGACGAGGGCGCCATGTTCGAGGCCGTGCACGGCTCGGCGCCGGACATCGCGGGCAAGGGCGTGGCCAACCCCACGAGCCTCCTCTTGTCGGCGTGCATGCTCCTGGACCACGTGGATCAGCAGGACGTGGGCGACCGCATCCGCGGGGCCGTGCACCGGGTCGTGCACGAAGGATCGGTCCGCACCGTGGACATGGGTGGCGACGCAACCACCCGGGACTTCACCGACGCCCTGGTGAGGGCGCTGACCTGAGCGTAACGGACATGAAGGAGCACCGGACACCCTTTCAGGCCCACGACGCCGAGATGGCACCCTGCACGCGCTGCGGCGAGCCCTACGACGTCTCGGAGCTGGACCGGCTCCTCTGGTGTGACCGGTGCCGCCGCATCGAGCGGGACCGGGCGAGCTGGTGGGGCTGGGTCATCGGCCTGGTCTTCGCCGCCCTGGTGGCGGCATACATCTGGCTCGTGATCCGCCCCACCGACCTGATCATCGGGGGATGGGTGGCCACGGTGCTGTTCGCCGGGTGGATCGGCGCCAAGCTGGGGCGGGAGGTCATGTACGGAGTGTTCCGGTCCCGCCACCGGCAGCCCTGAGTCTTGCCGCTGGAGATGCGGGGTCCGTTGCACCTGCGTTTCATCCCGAGACGGTGCGTTTCCTGAAACGGGACCGTGGACCTGCGCTGCGGTCCGTCGGAGCCGTACATTGGCCGAATACGGGCTTTCCGGGCGTGTCGCCCGGAGCGACGAGAGCCCTGGCACGGAGGTTGTTCCCTGCGCCCATGTTCGCCCCCCTGATCTCCCTCTCAGCATCGTGAGCCGAACCGTGCGCGTCCCGCTCCTCGGAGCCCAGCTTCTCCTGGTCGCCGTGGCCCTGGCCGTCTCCCTCGTTCCGGCGGGTGTGGCGCTGGATCGGCGCGTGGCCAGTGAGCTCCGTCGGGTGGCGGTAGAGGACCTGGGGCGGGCGCCCATGATCCTGGAGGACCGGAACGCCCAGCGGGCCGACGCCCTGTCCATGCACGCAATGACGGTTGCGGGGGTGGACGGGCTGGTGGAGGCGGTGCGGACGGGGCGGATGGCCCGGGCCGAGGAGCTGGCCCGGGGCGCTGCGGGCATGTACGGCGAGCAGCCGGTCATCGTGTCCCATGACGGGACGTCCGTGGTGGGGCCCGGCGTCAGCGACTCGGTGCTCGCCGCCCTCCGCCGCGGGGAGAGCCGCGTGGAGTATGTCTACCAGGACGGGAAGCCCCGGGCCGTGGGTCTGGTGGCATTGGAGAGCGACGGCGCGTGGCTGGGTGCCGTGGGCGCGTCCCAGGACCTGGACGCCACGCTGGCCACCACCCTGTCGGCCCTGGCCCGGGCCGACGTGACGCTGGTCGGCCCGGACGGTGCGCTGGTGGCCTCCACACTGGACTCCCTTCAGGCACCGGCGCTCGTCGCCGCCGTGGCGGAGGAGCCCGGCCGACCGGTGACGGACGAGGTGCGGGAGGTGTCCGTAGGGGGGCAGCCCCAGTGGGTCGCCCGCGGCGCCATGGCCGGCGCTGCCACCGTGCTCTTCAGCCGCTCGGTCTCCAAGGAGCTTGCCGCGCTCCCCGGTGTCCGCCGCGGCGCGCTCCTGGCGGGTCTGCTGACCCTCCTGCTGGCGGGCGGCGTCGGGACGCTGCTGGCCATGGCGCTGGCCCGGCCGGTCCGGGGACTGGCCGAGGCCGCCGACCGGGTCTCCGAGGGTGACTTCGAGGCACCCGTTCCGCATTCCCGGGTGGAGGAGGTGGAGCGCCTG